>NZ_JAUBTU010000002.1:137993-180099 GCF_036705085.1 Microcoleus sp. B6-A1 | reverse complement strand
AGTTTTTCTTGCAATTCTGCAATGATTTTTTGCAGCCCCAGTACCATTTCTACCAGTTCAGCTTGGCTCAACTGCTCGATTTCGGTTTTTTCCTTCTGTCTGGTTGCTGCGGGCTTTTTCATTCTTTTATTTTACCAGATGCCGCCACTTAAGTCTTTTTTGACCTGAATCCTTACAACAGTGAAATCTTAAAACAGTTGGCGACAGAGAAACTGGTAGAGATGATCGTTGAGCAGGCAAGGGCTATAGAGCAATGGCACAGAAAAAGTCTCAATCACGCCCTCCGTTTAGATTTCAAGACAGAGCGAGGTTCCTGCATTCGAGGATACGGTTTCGGTCTGCGTTTCAAGACTCTAGGTTCGGAACGCTCAGGTCGAATCATGAGTAAATTAGTTGCCACCTGTTCCAACAGCAATTGATGCCATTGTCGCTGTTGGCGTTTCCCTGTAGTTGCCAACAGCGTCAAGAACTGATTAAACAACTGCCGAGTTGATTGGAATGTATCCGCTCAATAAATCGGGGTAACAGTAAAAAAATAAGGTTCACAATCTAGGCACAGCATGGTAGAATATGACATATTATTATTAATCATAAAATCAAGAATGTCATAGTCTTTTTTAGCCACTAAAGTCACAATTAACCGTGGGTTTATACGACACTTACTACAGGAATCAAGTGCCAATAATTCAGAGCCTTTATATTTTTTTGAATTTCTTCAATCAGACCAGGACACACCCAGAGAATAAACCGAAGATTGTTGACGAATAATCGTCCCTAGAGATGGAATATTTCCCAGGTAAGAAATACGGTCGTGCATATATTCAAAAAAGCTAATTCCTAATTTGCGGGTAGTCGCCACCAGAGACATGAAAACATCCATCGCCTTAGTTCCTTCACAAGTTTGGGTTGCATAACTAATATTTCGTCGCTGCACGATTGTTCTAGCAGCTAATTGGGCCGGGTTATTATGTAAAGGTAATTCCGGATGCTCCAAAACTAAAAGCAACTCAGATATTTTACTCAAAGTTAATTTTGTATCGGCTCAATAAGTAGGGGTAGGAGAGAAAAAAAAGTAAGCAGAGTACACAAAGTGTCATAAAATAGGACACATGACGCCAAAGATTATTTCACAAGACAAGTCATCCTTCAAGATACTGCAAACCATCGACCCAAAAGGTATTGCAGACGAATCCATGCGTCACACAGTAGAGATATTACTGAACCTAATAGAGCAATTAGAATTAAAAGTCAAAGACTTGGAGTCAGAGAATCAACGGTTAAAAGATGAAAATAACCGATTGAAGGGAGAGCAAGGAAAACCAGACATCAAAGCCAAGTCCAAAGGATTCAAAAGCCAGCACTCATAGCGAGAAAGAACGAAAAACCCCAAAAAAGCACAGCAAAGGCAGTAAGAACGCCACAATTAAAATAGATCGAGAAGAAATACTAGAATATCCTTGCATACCAACTACCAGCAGATGCAGAATTTAAAGGATACGAACAAGTAATCATCCAAGATATCAGCTTGGCAACCGACAACATATTATTCCGCAAACAGAAATATTACTCACCCTCAGTCGGAAAAACTTATGTAGCAGAATTACCAATGGGCTACGAAGGAGAATTTGGACCAGGAATCAAAGCCTTAATCATTAGTTTGTACTATGGTGGCAATATGACGCAAGGCAAACTACTGGAGTTTTTAGCAGATCTAGGTATTTCTATATCAGCGGGTTATTTATCCAACCTGTTAATCAAAAACCACTCAGGTTTTGAAACCGAGAAAAAAGAAGTTTATGATTCAGGACTAGCAAGTAGTCTGCAGGCAACACTTCGACCAAACTGGTGCGCGTGTAGGTGGAGTAAACCATACTACCAATATCATCTGCAACCCTTTATATACAGTCTACTTTACAACAGCGAATAAAGACAGATTGACTGTCCTGAAAGGATTACAGCCAGGACGAGAACTAGAATTCCTGTTGAATCCACTCACATTCTCACTAATTGGGGACTTCAAAATCCCGACTAAATGGCAGAATGCTCTCAAGCTATTACCTCAAGAAACGGTGTTGAGTGAGTCACAGTTTAATCACCTACTCAATAAGTATCTACCCAAACTGGGTGTTCAACAACTGACCCGGATTAAGGAAGCAGCAGCTATTGCCTTCTACCATCAGCAAACAGATTGTCCAGTCGTACAAACTCTTTGTTGTGATGATGCTCCGCAATTCAAGTTAATCACTGCCGAGCGAGCGTTATGTTGGGTACACGAGGGAAGGCATTACAAGAAGTTAAGCCCGGTATTCCCTTGCCATCAAGTAATTTTAGGGCAGTTTATCGAAGATTTTTGGGATTATTATCGGGAATTATTAGCTTATAAAGATGCTCCCAGTCCCGAAGCTGCACAGCCTTTAAAGGCTAAATTTCGGCTGCTTTTTGAAACTCCGAGTGGCTATGAATTGTTGGATGAGCGCAAACAATTAACTGCGACAAAAGTATCGGAGTTGCTGAGAGTTTTAGAGCATCCTGAATTACCTTTACACAATAATCCGGCTGAGCTAGCTGCCAGAACTATGGTGCAGCGACGTAATATTAGCTATGCAACTCAAACGATTGAGGGTACGAGGGCTTGGGATACTTTTATGTCTCTTGTTGCTACTACTCGTCAGTTGGGAATCAGTTTTTTCGATTATGTCCGGGACCGAATTTCTCAACTTCGAGTTATTCCCTCTCTCTCTACTATTATTCGCGAATAATCTTCTCTTCATCCCTTGGGCTTGTCTTGGCAACTAGAATAACTGCTCCCCCTATTTATTGAGCCGATACGACCCGACTATAACTTAATTGAATTCGTAGGAAAATCGACAAAAGAATATATTGTCAATCGATTTTTTACATCACTTGAAGAGCTAGAGTATTTATTGCATAGCCTCTTAAATGAATGACATTTAATAATTAAATGGGGGCGAAAAATCCAAAACAAGGGTAATGCTTGTATCACTGTTTAAATGTGCAACAGCTTACCAACAATCTTCCTTCTTCCTTCTGCTATTCCTCTAGGTTAAGAGCGTCAAGAGCGGTTAATTAAAAAAATTAGTGATTTTGAATACAATTCCCGACTCAACAGTCGATCGAACTCCTCAATTTTCGATGCGGATCTAAAATTCACCTAAAGTTTAGCGCCCTTTCGCAAAACCCTTCCTAAGATAGAAGTTGGGGGACGATCGGTCTCTTAGCCGATTTAGGGGCAAGTGTCAAGGACTCCATCGAACCCAAATCCACAGCAGCAAGACAGGGAGGTTATCAATATCATGGTACAAGCGCCGACAGGGGAAACCCGACTGGGCCCGATCGATCAGGTGCAAGCCTTAGACCGCGATTGCACTACTCTATCCCGTCACGTACTCCAGCAACTTCACAGCTTTTCAGCAGATGCTCAGGATCTCAGCGCTCTGATGAATCGCATCGGGCTCGCAGCCAAGCTGATCGCGAGGCGACTCAGCAGAGCCGGATTAATGGCAGATGCCTTGGGGTTTACAGGGGCTACGAACGTGCAGGGAGAATCCGTCAAAAAGATGGATATCTATGCCAATGAAGTGTTTATCTCGGTCTTCCAGCAAAGCGGACTTGTCTGCCGCTTGGCTTCCGAGGAAATGGAAAAACCCTACTACATTCCCGAAAACTGTCCGATCGGGCGTTACAGTCTGCTCTACGACCCCATAGACGGTTCTTCCAATCTTGACATCAATCTCAATGTAGGCTCCATATTCAGCATCCGCAAGCAAGAGGGGGACGATGCAGATGGCTCTGCTTCCGACTTGCTGCAACATGGACACAAACAAATTGCCGCTGGCTATGTACTCTACGGCCCCAGTACCATGTTGGTTTATTCGATCGGTCAGGGTGTTCATTCCTTTACCCTCGACCCCAGTTTGGGCGAGTTTATTCTAGCTAACGAAAACATTAAGGTTCCCGATCGCGGCCCGATTTACAGCGTTAATGAAGGCAACTTCTGGCAGTGGGAGGAATCTTTGAGAGACTACATTCGCTACGTACACCGCAGCGAAGGCTACACCGCCCGGTACGGCGGGGCTTTGGTGGGAGATTTCCACCGGATTTTATTCCAGGGAGGCGTGTTTTTGTACCCCGGAACGGTCAAACAACCGGAGGGCAAATTGCGTTTGCTCTACGAATCTGCTCCTTTGGCGTTTTTGATGGAGCAAGCCGGCGGGCGCGCCAGTACGGGCATTCAAGACATCTTAGACGTTGTGCCGACCAAGCTGCACGAGCGATCGCCCTTGATTATCGGCAGTAAAGAAAATGTAGCGATGGTCGAGTCTTTTATTCAAGATCGATCGCGCAATCCTAGAACAGTCCAAGAGTGAAGTCATTAGTCATTAGTTATTGGTAATTAGTCATTAGTTATTGGTCATTAGTTATTGGTGATTAAAACCAAAAAATCACAACTAACAACTAACAACTAAGCAAGACCCAATGCTTTTAGACCCGATCCTAAATTCCCAATTAACAGCTATCAAATTGTAGGAGTTACAGTAATGACAGCAACACCAACGAATCACCTGTTAGAAATCAAAGAAATTGGCCAAAGTATCTGGATGGACAATTTGACTCGCGATCTGATCGAGTCCGGCGAACTAAAACAGATGATTGAAAGTCGAGGACTGCGCGGGATTACATCTAATCCGGCTATTTTTGAGAAAGCGATCGCGGGTAATGTGATTTACGACGCGGATATCGAAGCGGGCATCCGGGCGGGTAAATCTGTAATGGAGATTTACGAATCTCTGGTATTTGAAGATATCCGCAACGCTTGCGACATCTTCGCCCCCGTTTACGCAGAGTCGAAGGGTTTGGACGGCTACATTAGCATTGAAGTGCCACCGACGATCGCCAACGACACAGAAAGCACGATTAGCGAAGCCATACGCTATTACCAAGCCCTCGGCAAAGAAAACGTGATGATTAAGATTCCGGGAACCGCTCAAGGTTTGCCCGCAGTCGAGCAAGTCATCAGCGAAGGAATTAACGTTAACGTGACTTTACTGTTCTCGGTTGACAGCTACGTCGAAACCTTCTGGGCTTACATTCGCGGATTGGAAGCGCGGGTGGCTAAAGGTTTGGATGTGAGCAATATTGCTTCTGTTGCCAGTTTCTTCTTGAGCCGGATCGACATCAATATCGATGGCAAGATTGACGAGAAACTCAAAAATGTCACAGATATTTCCACCAAAGCTAAACTGGAAGCGGTGAAGGGGAAAATTGCGATCGCCAATGCGAAGGTAGCTTACCAGAAGTATAAAGAGATCGTAGCGAGCGATCGCTGGCAAGCTTTAGCAGCCAAAGGAGCGAAAGTGCAGCGCTTGCTGTGGGCTTCCACCAGCACCAAAAACCCCAACTACAGCGATGTCATGTACGTCGATGAACTAATCGGCCCCGACACCGTTAACACTTTGCCGCCGAACACTGTTGAAGCTTGTTTCGATCACTGCGATGTCGCACCCCGGATTGAGAACAACGTTGCAGAAGCTTACACGCTAATCGAAAGTCTCAAAGATCCCGACATCGACATCAACTTAGACCAAGTGATGGCAGACTTGCTCTTGGACGGGATTGATAAATTCGTCACCCCGTTCCAATCCCTGATGGATTCCTTGCAAGAGAAAGTGCAGAAGCTCTCACCCGTTGCCTAGTGTGATATCTGTATCCTTAGAGGCAGAAGCATTTAGGAGTCGGAATGGATAATTGTTTTGGTTCCTAAATGCTGAGTTTCCATTCCTAACTACGAAGCACAGATTAGCTATCTGGCCGAGCAACTAGCAGAAATGAGTAGCAAAGAAACAGAGTAATTCGGGGTCTTCCCGAATCTTCAGTAGTTAATCTACCTGCTACGCCAGATCCCACCCTTGAGGAAGGTGGAGACGCTTGAAAGGTCACAACCTTAATGGGATTTTCTCAGCTATAGAGATTGCTAGTCCCAAGCGGTTAGGGGAGGAACATCGCCTAGTTTCTGAAGGTAGAACACCAAACCGATTAACAAGCCCTCAAGCCGATCGAAGCAAACTTAACCCAATATGTGGAGAAGGCAGAAATGCCAAATTATGTGTTTCTTTTGAATACCGATAAAATGCCATTAGATCTGATTCATCCTGCTCGTGCGAGAGAGATTCAATCAAAGGGGAAGGCGAAAGTGTTTCGCCAATATCCCTACGTTTTGATTTTGCCAGAGCGAGTGCAAAATCCTGTCACAAAGTTGTATTCCATCAAGATAGATCCGGGGTCAAAATTCACCGGATTCGCCTTGCAATGCGGTCAAGATATTGTGTGGAGGATGGAGTTGCAGCATCGTGGCGAAACGATTAAAGCAGGCCTGGAGCAACGGGCAGGATTCAGACGGGGAAGACGTTCTCGCAATCTGCGGTATCGCAAAAAGCGGTTAGATCGCCGCAAACCCGAAGGATGGTTAGCACCTTCCATTCGGCACCGCGTCTTAACCGTTGAGACGTGGATTAAGCGGTTGATTCGGTATTGCCCCGTGGAGTGCATTGAAATTGAGCAAGTTCGCTTCGATATACAGAAGTTGCAGCATCCTGAAATCAACGGTATAGAGTATCAGCAAGGGACGTTATTCGGCTATGAAGTGCGTGAATATCTGTTGCAAAAATGGGAGAGAAAATGTGCGTACTGTGGCACTGAGAATGTGCCATTAGAAATCGAACACATTTATCCAAAATCAAAAGGAGGAAGCGATCGGGTTTCTAATCTCACATTGGCTTGCCATGCTTGTAATCAGGCGAAAGGCGATCGAGACATCAGAGATTTTTTATTACAAAAGCCGAGCACCCTAGATCGAATTCTCAAACAAGTAAAGCAACCTTTGAAGGATGCGGCAGCAGTCAACGCGACTCGTTACGCAATTGTGCGAATGGCGAAAGGATTATGTGATTCGGTCAAATGCTGGACGGGTGGGAGAACGAAATATAACCGATGCTCTCAGGGGTTAGAAAAGGCTCACAGCATTGATGCCGCCTGTATTGGGGAATCAGGGCAGTCGATCAATTTGCGAACCCATCAACCTTTACTTGTTACCTGTAAAGGACATGGGAACCGTCAAGCACGGCGCGTCAACGCATCAGGATTCCCGGCAGTCAAGAGGGCGAAAGATGTGTTTCATCATGTCAGTGCTGGCGATATTGTCAAGGTTTCGATCAACAAGGATAGAAAAAAGGTGAAAGCAGGAATCTACACCGCACGGGTGAAAACCCCAAACAAGAACGGTTGTGAAGTTCTCATCAACGGGAACCGAATCAGCTTTTCAACCATGAAAGATGTACATTTCGTTTACAGGAATGATGGTTATGGATACGCATTCTCAGACTGCGAAATACTAAGAAATACTCCGAAATACTCCAAGATTTCGTTGCCGAACGCTATAACTGCTAATTATCAAGCCGTATTAGCGCGGCTGTCAGCTTTAGAAGGAGCAAAATAGAAACATGGTCACAATTCTTGAAAACCCGCTGCGGGTAGGTTTGCGAAAAGAACGAGTGCCGGAACCACAAATTCTGGTCATCTTCGGAGCTTCTGGGGATCTCACCCAGCGCAAACTGGTACCTGCAATTTATCAGATGAAGCGCGATCGACGCTTGCCACCGGAAACTACCGTGGTGGGAGTTGCCCGCCGCCCTTGGAGTCACGATTACTTCCGAGAGCAAATGCGCGAAGGCATTGAAGAATTTGGCGGCGGCATTGGCAATGAAGAATTTTGGCAAGATTTCGCTAAAGGTTTGTACTACTGTCCGGGCGACATTGACAACCCCGAAAGCTATGAAAAACTCAAAGCTTTCTTAGCCGAACTCGACGAAGAAAGGAGAACTCGCGGCAATCACATATTTTATCTGTCGGTTTCCCCGAACTTTTTCCCAGAAGCAATTAGGCAACTGGGCGCGGCTCAAATGCTAGTCGATCCAGTAAAACACCGCTTAGTAATTGAAAAACCCTTCGGCCGCGACTTGAGTTCAGCAAAAGCTCTTAACCGAGTCGTGCAGAAGGTTTGCCAAGAACAGCAAGTTTACCGGATCGACCACTATTTGGGTAAAGAAACTGTTCAGAATTTAATGGTGTTCCGGTTTGCTAACGCGATTTTTGAACCGCTGTGGAATCGGCAATTTGTCGATCACGTACAAATTACAGTTGCAGAAACAGTAGGCGTAGAAGACCGGGCCGGTTACTACGAATCCTCTGGGGCGTTGCGGGATATGCTGCAAAACCACTTGATGCAGATTTTCTGTCTGACGGCGATGGAACCGCCGAACTCGCTCGACGCTGACAGCATCCGCACCGAAAAGATGAAAGTTCTGCAAGCAACTCGCTTGGCAGATTTGAATAACTTAGAGTTCTCAGCGATTCGCGGTCAATATTCCGCAGGTTGGATGAAGGGCAAACAGGTGCCGGGGTATCACGAAGAACCGGGGGTGGCTCCCAACTCGACAACGCCGACTTTTGTGGCCATGAAGTTTATGATTGACAACTGGCGCTGGCAGGGAGTGCCTTTTTACCTGCGAACCGGCAAACGGTTGCCGAAAAAAGTTAGCGAAATTGCGATTCAGTTCCGCGAAGTTCCGCTGCTAATCTTTCAGTCCGCGGCCCAACAAACTACTCCTAACGTTTTGACTATGCGCGTGCATCCGAACGAGGGGATTTCGCTGAGGTTTGAGGCGAAAATGCCGGGGCCGGATTTGCGGACGCGGACGGTGGATATGGATTTCAGTTACGGTTCTTCCTTTGGGGTGACATCTTCGGATGCTTACGATCGCCTGTTAATTGATTGTATGCTGGGCGACCAAACTTTGTTTACCCGTTCTGATGAAGTGGAAGAAGCTTGGCGGGTGGTAACGCCGGCGTTGATGGCTTGGGAATCGTCCAACGACCAAGATTTGGTTCCTAAATACGAAGCGGGTACTTGGGAACCTGCGGAAGCAGAACTGCTAATTAACAGAGATGGCCGCAAGTGGCGCAGACTTTAAGAGTCAGTCGATTTTAGATTTTAGATTTTAGATTTTAGATTTACTGGACAGATGAATCTGAGAGCTTAAACTAGGGTCTAAAATTTTCTGATCTCCAGGACTACTGAACTAATGACCAATCACTGATGACTAAAAACTGACAAAGGAGAAAAAACCGATGACGATGACACCGATGAAAGCTCCGCCTCTGGTTTCGCTACAAAGTCCTAAAGATGTGTCGATCGACCAAATAGAGGCCGAATTGAGTCAAATTTGGGAAAGTTACAGAGAATCGGGGTCGAAGGGCGATTTTCCGATCGCTAGTAGGGCAACAACTTTTACTTTTGTAGTCTACGAACCCGAAGAAACTCAGCGGTTATTGGCGGATCTAGGGTTTTACGACGGGCCGGTGGACGGTATTACCGGGCCGATGACGGCATCTAGCATCAGGGCTGCTCAAAAAGCTTACGGACTGCCGAGAACTGGCAAAGCTAACGCTGAATTGCTGGCGACTTTGCGGGAAGAAGTGGCTCGCAAAAATTCCAATGGCGAGGAGATGGGATCGAGTGGTTTGGGTTCGGGGGGTTCGGGCGTGGCTGACGCGATCGTGGCTGCCAATCCCTGCCGGATTATTGCTCTGTGTCCGACGGCGGGGGAAGATACGGGCGTGCAGGCTCAAGTGGCTGCTTATTGTCCGGTTCACAAGCGCACCAGTGGCAATCTGATCTGCTGCGAGTACATTACGCTGCGCGGTACGGAAGCTGCTTTGGAACGGGTGAGCGGCATCGTGACGGCGTTGACTATCGCTGATTTGCCGACGCTGCTGTGGTGGAAGGCGAATCCTGATGCCGATCGAGGTTTGTTCCAGCGGCTGGCGGCAGTTAGCAGTTCTGTGATTGTTGACTCTAGCAGCTTTGCCGAGTGTGAAGCGGAATTGCTGTTGATGCAAAGTCTGATCGAGGAGGGAATTCCGATCGCGGATCTCAATTGGCGCCGGCTGGCCGCGTGGCAGGAGTTGGCTGCTGAGGCTTTTGACGCCCCGGAACGTCGCGCTGCGATTCGGGAAATTGATCGGGTGACGATCGATTACGAACAGGACAATTCTACGCAAGCGCTGATGTATTTGGGTTGGCTGGCGAGTCGGCTTCAGTGGCGTCCTGTTGCTTTCAAACAGGAAGAGGGCGATTACCACATCAAGCGAATTAAATTCGCCGGGCCGGACGAACGCGTTGTCGAAGCCGAGTTGGCTGCTATTCCTACTGCTGATTCGGGCGATGTCGCGGGCGATTTGATTGCTCTGCGTTTGAATTCTACGAACGAGAAGGCTGACTGCGGTACAGTGCTGTGTTCGGAAGCGGGTGGCTGTATGCGGATGGAAACGAAGGGCGGCGCTCAAACCGATCGGTTTAACCAGGTGAGTCCTCTGTTCGATCAGGTGACGGAACAGTTGCTGGGCCAGCACTTGCAGAGTTGGGGCCGAGATGTGCTTTACGAAGAAAGTTTGGCAGTGACGGCTCAAATGCTGAAGTTGGCTAAGCGGTAAAAAGAAGTTCGGCAACGGATTGTGTAGCGGATGTAACGGATGTAACGGATGGATGGAATCAGGAGAAAGGAGAAAGGAATAAGCAAGACGGATTGAGTTAATATTCAGTGGGGCAGGCAATGTCTGCCCTACTTTTTTAGGAGTTATGAATTTTAAGTTAGGAGTTTTGAATTAATCCTGTTATTTAACTCAAAACTCTAAATTACTTCCCAAAAGCCACTAAATTACCTCTCTTCTTCTCATTCTTCCTTCGCGCCCTAGCGCTTACGCGCGGCTTCGCCTAACGCGTCTTCGCGGTTCGTTAAATATGTATTTTTTGTGAATAACCTAGAACTATGGCTTTAGTAATTGCTGGCGAACGCAGCGGTGCGGGAAAGACTACTGTGACGATCGCCCTTTTAGCTTTTTTAATCCGTCGCGGCTTGAATGTTCAGTCTTTTAAGGTAGGCCCGGATTACATTGACCCGATGTTTCATGCTTTTGTTACTGGTCGCCCCTGTCGGAATTTAGACCCGGTATTAACGTCTGAATCTTATGTAAAAAAGTGTTTTTATCGTCATATTCAAGATGTCGATTATGCCTTAGTTGAAGGGGTGATGGGACTATTTGATGGAGTGAGTCGAAGGAATCAGGAATCACAAAGGCACGACACGGATACAGGGATTAATTATCGAAAAGAAGAAGGCAATTATGATTTTTCCTTTGCTTCTACGGCTCATGTGGCTTATTTGCTGAATTTGCCGGTATTGTTTGTGATAGATTGCAGCAGGCTCTCTGGTTCTGTGGCTGCGATCGCCCACGGTTTTCGTTCTTTTAACCCTGACCTTAAATTCGCTGGTTTGGTGCTGAATCGGGTGGCGAGCGATCGACATTTGGAACTGCTTCAAGATGCTCTCAAACCGATCAATTTACCTATTTTGGGCGTTTTGCGTAGGGATGAGGCTGTTACTATTCCCGATCGACATTTGGGGCTGATTCCTGCTGAGGAGTTGCCGAATCTTCATGCTGCGATCGATAAACTGGCTGATTTGGCTGCTGTTAGTTTTGACTGGGAGCAACTTTTGCCTTTGTTGGCTGCAACTCGAAATGGGGGGGGTGAGGGGTCTGAGCAACTTTCGGGTAGGCACAGTCTCCCTTCGGGAATTGTAACTCAAAAAAATGATGTTGTCAACTGTTTGGGAAAACAATTTGGAGTGAGGATTGCGGTTGCGCGCGATCGGGCTTTTAATTTTTACTATCAGGACAATCTTGATTTGTTGGAAGAGTTGGGTGCCCAGTTGGTGTTTTGGAGTCCTCTTGATGACTCGGTTTTTCCTGACAATGTGCAAGGGTTATATTTTGGTGGTGGTTTTCCCGAAGTGTTTGCTCAAAAATTGAGCGGTAATGTTTTAATTCGGGATGCGGTAAGAAGTGCGATTTTTTCGGGAATGCCGACTTATGCGGAGTGCGGCGGTTTGATGTATTTGTGCGATTCTATTGTAGACTTCGATGGCAATTCTTGGCCAGGGGTGGGTGTGTTGGAAACTGCTGCTGCGATGGGAAAGCGTTTGACGCTGGGATACCGAGAAGCGGTGGCGGTGAGGGATAGTTTGGTGTTAACTGCTTTTGATGAGGTTTGGGGACATGAGTTTCATCGATCGCATTTAACTGTTGAACCGAGTAATCCAGTTTATCACAGTTGGAGGTATGGGAAGCGGGGGGAGGTTGAGGCGGTTGCTGAAGGTTGGGGAGTTTGTCAGGTACACGCTTCTTATTTGCATTTGCATTGGGGTGCTCGGCCTGATATTCCGGCTCGTTTTTTGCAGCAGTGTGCTGAGTTTGATTGTAAGGGTGTTTTGGGCGATCGAGAAAGCGAACTGGATTTTTTTATTTAATTAACCGCAGAGGGCACAGAGGGCACAGAGAAGAGAAGAGAGAGGAGTTACTGTATTAAAATGCTTTTGATGGAAAGCAGGGAGGGGGTGTTGGGATTTATGAGCGAATCAATTTCGACTAAGCAGTTGTTTGCCCAATGGGTGACACGGGAGAATTTTCGGAGTTACGGTCAAGTTATCTTTACGGCTGTTGATGGCAAGTCTTTCGATGCTGAGGATGCTCAGTTAAATTTGCAAAATGGTGTTCCTAGATTTTACATTATGCGGCTCCATAAGGAAGGTCGCAAGTTTCGCAAAATTACGCGGCACGTTGAATGTACTCAGTGTTTGGGTTCTTTGGATGGGAAGGATTGGTTGATGGCGGTTGCGCCTCCTGGGGATAGCGATAAACCGAGTTTAGAGGATATGGCTGCTTTTCGGATTCCGGGCAATTGTTTTATTAAGTTAGATGTGGGGACTTGGCACGCTGGGCCGTATTTTGATGCGGATTTTGTTGATTTTTACAATCTGGAATTGAGCGATACTAATGTGGTTGACCATTTTACTTTTGATTTTGTGAAAAATCACAATCTGGAGTTTGAGATTGTCTGATGTTGGCGATTTGTAGTTGCGCTTTCTTTTTGGTGATTTTTGAGTAAGATTTTTTAACCGCAGAGGGCGCAGAGGACGCAGAGGAGGAGAAGGAGGGGGTTCGCAAGTGATTGGGGAATTATTTTGGAATCACTAGGCCCAATCGCAACTAGGAAGGATAAAGTTTACAAGTATTAAAATAGCTGCAATTGTCATGCCTGAGCAAAAGTATAGCATTGTTCTGCGCGAATGTCGTTTGTTAGGTGCGGGCGATGATCGCCCAACGGTTGATATTGCTATCGAGGATGACCAAATAGTCGCCGTTTCGCATCGGGTATCAGAACTTGGCGAACGCGAAATCGACATTCAAGGCAATTTAGTTAGTCCTCCTTTTGTGGATTCGCACATTCATCTCGATTCGGCTTTGACTGAAAGCATCCAGGATACAAGCCCCCGGATTCATCGGTGGAGAAATAAAAACCTGTATCCGATGAAACTTGCCCCCCGAATTTATCCGTGGGGTCAATGCTTCAGTCTAAAATCTAAAATCTAAAATCTAAAATCTAAAATCGATTGACTGCGGGGGAACCGCGATGGAATGAAAGCGGCACTTTGTTCGAGGGTATTCAAATCTGGGGGGAACGCAAGCAATGTTTAACTCTGGATGATGTCAAAAAACGGGCTGTAGAAACTTTAAAGCTGCAAGCGTCTCAAGGGATTTTGTTTGTCAGGAGTCACGCTGATGTTAGCGAACCGACGCTGACTGCTTTGCAAGGACTTTTGGAAGTTCGTGAACAAGTCAAAGATTGGATGACTCTGCAAGTTGTGGCTTTTCCTCAAGACGGGATTTACGGAAGTCCAGAAAATGACAAACTCTTAGAGAAATCTCTGGATATGGGTGCGGATGCTGTGGGCGGGATTCCGCATTATGAGTTGACGCGGGAAGATGGGGTGAAGTCGGTTGAGCGAATTTTTGAACTTGCTGAAAAATACCATAGATTAATAGATGTTCACTGCGATGAAATCGATGATGAACAGTCGAGATTTTTGGAGGTTGTAGCGGCTTGTGCGATTAGAAGCGGGGCTGGTTCGCGGGTGACTGCAAGCCACACGACGGCTTTCGGTTCTTACAACAATGCTTATGCTTTTAAGCTGATGGGAAGTTTGGCCAAATCGCGAATTAATTTCATCGCCAATCCTTTAATTAATATCACCCTGCAAGGCCGCGCTGATACTTATCCCAAACGCCGTGGGGTGACGCGAGTTAAGGAGTTGTGGCAGCAGGGATTGAATGTGAGTTTTGGCCACGACTGTGTGCAAGATCCTTGGTATAGTTTAGGTACGGGAAATATGTTGGATGTCGCTCATATGGCGGTTCATGTTTGTCAGATGACGGGAATGGCTGAGATTGCAGCTTGTTTTGATATGGTCACTGTCAACGGTGCTAAAACTCTCAATCTGGGAGATGATAATTATGGGATAGAGGCGGGGAAACCTGCTAATTTGATTGTGTTGGACGCTGAGGATTGTTATGATGCAATTAGGATGCGCGCTGCGGTTCGCTATGTGATTTCGCGGGGAAAGTTGCTGGCGGAAACTGAACCTGCTAAAATTAGTTTTTATGGTATTTGACAAACAATATTTGAAGCTGTTAAATTGTGAATCAAGGTGCTATTCCCGATGAGAGTCCGAGAAATTTGCCGGAGCAACTTCTGTTGCAAGATGCTAAAGCTAGCGTCGGCAAACGAATTCTAGGCAGTGCAGATAAGCCGTTGGGAGATGCTCCCCGATTGGTCGCTAATTACGGGGGCAAAGTCGGTGATTGGGTTAAAATGGTTAGTTCCCAAACCGCAGTAATTGAGGGAGCAGTTGTTGAAGTACATTGGTTCAGAAATAACGAGACTGCCCAAACTGTTGAGTTTAAATTCAAACGTACATATCCTAAAACTACACTAAAAAATCTGTAGTTATAAAAAACATGAAAATTCGCTGTATTGCCAATACAGGTAATGCTCTCCCTGAAAGTTACCTCAAGCCTGAGTTCTATTTTACGAAAGAAGTGGAATTTCCGCTAACGCTTGGCAAAGAATATGTTGTCTACGCTCTTTACCAATCGCAGGGTAATGTTTGGTACTATATCTGTGACGATAACTACACCTATTATCCCATGCAGAATCCTGCACCGCTGTTTGAGGTGGTTGATAGTAGAGTTTCTAAGTATTGGCGGTTTGAACTAGCACCGAATGGGCGGTTAGAGATTGCTTTTGAGCAGTGGTTTACTGACCCTTATTTTTATGATAAGCTGACGGATCAGGAAGAGGCAGAGGTTGAGGTTTTTGAGAAGGTTAAGGAATTGATGGATGCTGAGGATTTTGCTTTGCCTCCGCTGGATGTTGCAGTTGAGAAGTTGCGGGAAAGTGTCAGTGTTTGAGTTGAGAAAGTGGGAAGGTAAATTTAGTCTTTTGCCGTTGATTCAAACAGCTTTTTGACAAATAACATCTGCAACTGTTAAACTATGAATCAAGGTGCTATTCCCGATGAGAGTCCGAGAAATTTGCCGGAGCAATTGCTCCTGGAAGATGCTAAGGCTGGTAATTGCATAGTCATTCATTGCGGTACAGATAGACTGTTGGGCGATGCACGGAGACTTATTGCTGTTTATGGCGGGAATGCTGAAGATTGGGATAAAATGACAAGTATTGAGGCTTTTGAAATTAATGGAGCTTCCGTACAAGTCCATTGGTTTCGGAACAGTCAGACTCTTCAAGATGTGGAGTTTAAGTTCAAGCGACAGTATCCCAAAACAGCCCCTAAAAATCTGTAGGTAATCAAGTTATGAAAATTCGTTGTATTGCTAAGACTGGTGAATCTCTTCCTGAAGAATATATAGATCCGCCACGCGGTTACACTAGAAAGGTTGAGTTACCGCTAACTATAGGCAAGGAATATGTTGTTTATGCTATCCGAGAATGGAAAGGGACTATTTGGTACTACATCTGCAATGATAATTATAGCTATTATCCCATCCATAATCCGGCGCCGATGTTTGAAGTGGTTGACAGCAGAATTTCTAAGTATTGGCGGTTTGACCTTTCACCCAATGGCTTGTTAATGATAGCGTTTGAACAGTGGTTTACTGACCCTTATTTTTATGATAAGCTGACAGACCAAGAAGAGGCGGAGGTTGAGATTTTTGAGAAGGTTAAGGAATTGATGGATGCTGAGGATTTTGCTTTGCCTCCGCTGGATGTTGCAGTTGAGAAGTTGCGGGAAACTGTTAGTGTTTGAGTGGAAAAGTGCGATCGCAAATTGTTTCTTTACCACCTTGACTCAGAGATATTGAAATGGTATCAAAGAGGAATAACCCGAATTTTGAAAAAAAATGAACGATAAAATTGAATCCAATAAAAACTATGAGGCAGTAGGCGATGATGATGTTTTGTTATTCGGTCAAACAACTTTTCTGGTACGAAAGTTTAAAGAGCTATCGGGTAGCAAGTTGAGTGAGATCCTGGGGATTCCCGCAAATGGACAATACATAAGGGATTGGATGAGAGAGCTAAAGATTAACCCAGAAACAATAATTAGTGTAGGCGAGATAAACTGGAAATCGCATGAAGAAGGAATCGATTGTCAAATTATCAAAATTGGTTCCAAGGGTTGGCAAAAAGGAAAGGTTCAAATCGAAGTTAATAAAAACATAAAGTCTGGGGAAACGCAGACATCTATAAAGTTTTGTCCTGATGAACCACTAGAGCCAAAATCTCCTTTAGATGATATCAGACAATCTGAGGAATACAAAAAACTGAGCAATAATAACTGACAGCCCGATCGCCCTTACAATACAATAATCGATCGCACTCCAAGGCTAGCAAGAAAAAAATGACAAATATAGAAGAATATGTCGATCGCACCGCCGAACTGATAAACTTACCCTTAGACCCGGAACACCGCCCCGGTGTTGTGGTAAACTTCGAGAGAATAGCTGCGATCGCCCGACTCGTTACTGAATTCCCCTTACCCCCAGAAGTAGAAGTCGCGCCGGTATTTGAACCTTAGATTTTGAACCGCAGATGAACGCAGAGGAACGTAAATTTTTAGCACAAGCGGATGCAGTCGCCACAGCATCAGCGGTTAAAAGTGGTAAAATTACAGCGACAGCGGTTGTGACTGCGGCATTAGAACGAATTGCCGATCGAGATAACGTCCTCAATTGCTTTACTGCAATCACTGAATCAAGCGCACTCGCAGCAGCCGAAAATATAGATAATTCGATCGCAAATAACCAAAACCCAGGCCCTTTAGCAGGCGTTCCCTTCGCTGTCAAAAACCTGTACGACATCGGCGGAATTACTACCCTAGCAGGGTCAAAAATCAACGCTGACAATCCTCCGGCTACCCAGGACGCGGCCGTGGTCGCCCGACTAAAACAAGCCGGGGCTGTGCTTGTAGGTACGCTCAACATGGATGAGTACGCCTACGGTTTCGTCACGGAAAACAGCCACTACGGGCCGACTCGCAATCCCCGCGATACTGCGCGCATCGCCGGCGGTTCCAGCGGCGGTTCCGCAGCAGCAGTCGCCGCCGGTTTTGTACCCATCACCCTCGGTTCTGATACTAACGGTTCCATCCGCGTACCGGCTGCTTTGTGCGGTGTCTTTGGGTTTAAGCCTACTTACGGCCGTTTGTCAAGGGCTGGCGCTTTTTTATTTTCGAGTAGTTTGGATTGTGTGGGGCCGTTTGGGCGCTCGATCAGGGATATGGCGCTGCTGTACGATATCCTGCAAGGCCCTGATTCTCGTGACCCAGTTTGCACTCAACGCCCGCCTGAACTTTGTTCGCCGCAGTTAAATCAAGGCATCGAAGGATTGCGAATTGCTGTTGCTGACGGGTATTTCGCCACAGGGGCCGAACCGGAAGCAATGGATGCTGTAGAAATAGTTGCTAAAGCCTTGACAAATGTCTTGGATTGTGGTAAAGGCACAGAAAAAACAACAAACCCCCCAAAAATAGGGGGGCTTGCAACTGTCACCATACCGGAATCCGATCGCGCCAGGGCTGCGGCGTTTATCATTACCGCCTGCGAGGGCGGAAACTTGCATTTAGACAATTTACGATCGCGCCCTCAAGACTTCGATCCGGCGACGCGCGATCGATTTTTAGCGGGAACCCTGATCCCTGCGACTTGGTACTTGCAAGCGCAGAGATTCAGACAGTGGTACCGCGATCGAATTCGCGAAATATTCCAACAAACAGACATCATCCTCGCACCCGTCACCCCGATAGCTGCCCCTGAAATTGGCGTCGAGAAAATGGTAATAGCCGGACAAGAAACAAGAGTGCGTCCCAATCTCGGACTGTTCACCCAACCCCTATCATTTATTGGCTTGCCCGTTCTTTGCGTGCCCGTACAGCGGCCCGGCGCTTTGCCCTTGGGGGTACAAATTATTGGTGCTCCCTACAGCGAAGCGGTGATTCTCCGAGTCGCTGCGGTACTAGAATCGCAAGGCATTATATCTGCCGAATCAATTTAGTGCTAATAATTCTAGGGTTTGTTGTTGCGGTGGAAGCGTCTCTTAGTCCTTCTGGCAATAGCTTTGCGCTTCTGCTTTTCCAACGGGGTTTCAAAGTGGCGGTGCTTTCTCATGTCGGGGAAAATACCCGCTTTAGAAACTTGTCGCTTAAACCGTCGCAGGGCTGACTCAATCCCTTCATTTTCGCCTATTACAACTTGGGTCATTATTTCTCCTTAGTGTTTGTCAGATCAAGTTTTATCATATCAAGCTTTTTGACCGCGCGACCTGTTGGAGGTCGGGCGATCGGTCAAAACCCCAAAATCATACCAGAAAATTGGTTCGTAGTGAGGACTTCAGTCCTTCTTTTTTGCGGACTGAAGTCCTCACTACAAACCAAAATTTTCGTAGTGAGGAATGCAAGTCCTGCTTTTTTGCGGACTGAAGTCCTCATTGACTACTGACTACTGACTACTGACTACTGTCAACTGACTACTGACTACTGACTACTGACCAACTGATTTTCCTGCCGCAGGTAAGCTTGAATAAACGGGTCTAATTCGCCGTTCATCACATCTGCGATGGCGGTTGTTTCCACTCCAGTACGCAAATCCTTGACCATTTGGTATGGGTGAAAAACATAATTGCGAATTTGGTTGCCCCAAGCCGCCTCCACCATATCGCCGCGAATCTCGGCAATTTCCGAAGCCCGCTGTTCCTTAGCAACTACCAACAGCCTAGCCTTGAGTAATGCCAAAGCTTTTTCCTTATTTTGCAACTGACTGCGTTCTTCGGTGCAGCGGACAGCCAAACCGGTAGGAAGGTGCACGATGCGGACTGCGGTTTCCACCTTGTTAACATTTTGCCCGCCCTTGCCGCCCGCGCGGGAAGTCGTGATTTCCAAATCCTTTTCGGGAATGTCCAACTTGACGGATCGATCGAGAATTGGCATCACTTCAACGCCTGCAAAACTGGTTTGACGCTTGTCATTAGCATTAAAAGGCGAAATTCTGACCAAGCGGTGAGTGCCTTTTTCCGATCGCATATAACCGTAAGCGTAGCGGCCGACAATTTCCAAAGAAGCAGATTTAACACCTGCTTCCTCTCCCTCGGAAATTTCCATTAAATGTACTTTGTAACCTTGACTTTCCCCCCAGCGGGTGTACATCCGCAGCAGCATTTCGGCCCAATCTTGAGCATCTGTGCCGCCGGCCCCGGCGTTAATCGTCAAAACGGCGCCGCCTTCGTCGTAGGGCCCGGATAGTAATTGTTGCAGTTCCCACTGGTCGAGTTCGCGGGTTAACCGAGAAAGACTTGATGAGGCTTCTTGGAACAGGGACTCGTCGGCTTCTAACTCCAGCAGTTCTAAAATAGCTTTAGCATCTGCCAAGCTAGTTTGCCAGCCGCGATATTGGTCTAAATGAGATTTGAAGTCATTAAGTTCTTGGAGGGTTTCTTGAGCTCTATCTTGGTCGTCCCAAAATGCTGGTTGGGCGCAGATTTGCTCTAAGTCTTGAATTTTGGCTGTAAGTGCGGGGATGTCAAAGATAGTCCTGGGTTGTACCCAGTCGATCGCACAATGTTTCGATGTTGTGTTTGATGTCTAGAACTTCCACTGTTAGTTCTCCTAGTTGTGGGGTGTCTTGTCGATTTTAGCTGAAATTTCGACATTTCAGCAATTAATCCGTGTATCCGTGTCCAAATCCGTGTTGTGCCTTCCTGCTTAGATATACTGCAAAGCCGTTGAGTTCAAAACTTTACCGCCTTAAAAAATCAAAATTCCCAAAAAGTTGCTAGAATCTAAAATCAGGTTAACGAGCTCGATGGAAGTTAACTGCCATGATTTCCCCAGAACTAAAATTCAGCTTGCCGTCCACCGAAGACCTGCCCTGTTCGGACGATACCCCTGTGGATAACGAAGACCAGAATCTGCTGCCGAACCTATTGTTGTTTGTCCTGACCGGTATTTGGTCGGCTCGCATGGATTGGTACTTTGGGGTGGATATGGCGGTGTATCACACTACAGGAATAAGTCCCAAAGTGCCTGTCGTCCCCGACGGGTTTCTCAGTTTGGGGGTGGAGCGCCGAAAAGGGGGCAAATCTCGCCGCAGCTATGCTGTCTGGGAAGAAAACGAGGTTGTGCCGATCGTAGCATTGGAAATGGTGTCTCACAAACCCGGTGGGGAATACGACGATAAAATGTCGATTTATGCCGGGTTAGGGGTTTTATACTACATTATTTACAACCCCGAATTTTGGCGGCGCGATCGCCATCAACCGTTTGAAGCCTACAAGCTGATTGACGGGCAGTATCGCCAGCAGATTGGCGAACCCTATTGGATGCCAGAAGTGGGACTGGGCATGGGGCGATCTGGGCAAGTTATTGGGGGCATCGAGCAAGAAATTCTAGTTTGGTACGACGAGTCGGGAAATATCTATCCCCTGCCGGATGTAGCGGCGGGGCAGATGCGCGAACAGTTGAGGGTAGAACAACAACGAGCTGAGGTTCAACAACAGCGAGCCGAACGCCTAGCTGAGTATTTGCGATCGCAAGGGATCGATCCCGATAACCTGCCTGAATCGTGACATGAAATTCGATCGCTTGACCGCATTCTTCCTTCTATCTTGTGACAACAGTCAACAGTCAACAGTCAACAGTCAACAGTCAACTGACTTCTTATATATACTGCGAACCTGTGGAATTGAAAGTTTTACCGCATTCGTGAGCGCATACGTCCAACCTTTTAGAACAGGAAAAACTTTTTGTGAGGTCTTCGCGAAACCAATCACTTTCCAGGGCATCTTTCACCGATTGAGTTCTGAGAGAATTAAAGCCCTCTCCGTATTTTTCAATTAAAGCCAGCATCTGCGGTCTGTAAGTATCATTATAAACAGCGTATTTAGTATGACTTACCCAACAACAAGGCCAGAGTTCCGCTTCAAAACTGATAAAAATGTCTTTGCTAGCTTGAGTTTGGCAGCTAATTTCTACATTTCGGTAGTAATTGTTTAGGCTACCAAATTTTTCTACAGCTTGGATAAATTGGTCTCCCTGTGGATTTTTATATTGTTCCAACGATGGGGGTTGAAGTTCTTCGCTGGCTGGCTTTGATGGGACGGGCTGAGTTTGAGCGGGTGCTTGAGAGGTTTCGATAGCTATAGCTTGATACCAAGCATAATTGGCTTTTTCTGGTTGCCCCAACTGCGTCAACACTTTAGCTAAATTGCGATAAGCTCCGGCAAAATTGGGTTTAAGCTCGATCGCCTTTTGGTAATAAGCACTAGCGGGCTGCCACTGTTGCTGTTGAGCATAAAGACTGCCGACATTAGCATAAACTTCGGGAAAATTAGGTTGGATTTTTAGTGCCTTTGCGTAACAATCTGCTGCTGCTTGCATCTTCCCCAAACCTTGAACAGCATTGCCTAAAGTTTTCCAGGCTGCTGCAAAATTAGGTTGAATTTTTAGGGCTTGTTGGCTGGCTGCGATCGCCTCTGAGAGCTGTCCTTGTTTCAAACAGTCCTCAGCTTGTTGGTGCAACCCAACAGCCGTCTGTGTTTGATTTTGAGGGGCTGAGGCATTAGTTGTTGCTGGTTGGTTGGGGCGATCGCTCTTGGCATCTACCTGAGAGTTTTCTGCCTTCTGAGGCTGTTGATTTGCGGACTCTTTCTCATATATCTCTTTCGCCACAAAACGAGAGGTAGCTTTCGGTACAAACTCGACAAATCCTAGTTGTTGGGCTAAATCCCGCGCTGCTTCTACTTGGTGCTGGTTGTGTTCAAATATCAAGTAGTGCCAGACAGCTTTTCCGCCAGCTTGGATGAAGGCATTAACCGACTGCATTATTCTATCCCAGTTGGTATTTTTGCGGTAAATGCTGTTAGTATCTGCCAAGCCGTCGATACTAAAAGTTACGTTGTCGTTGTCTCCTGTCATCGCCTTTGCCAGGGCTTGCCACCAGTCGGGATTGCGTCCGCTACCATTAGTATAAAGCCCGATTTGAGGAACTCCCATGCGATGCCAATATTCGATCGCCGGAATTGTGGTATTGCTAGTCATAGCATCGCCGTAGTTGCCGCACATATACACCAAATCCAACTGAGAGCAAAACTCTTGTGGGAAAATTCTCTCAATATCCTCCATCTTTAATTCTGCCCCCGGCAAAATCGGGTTGTCGGTGCGGGGACACTGGGGACAAGCTGCATTGCACCTGGAGGTAATTTCTACGCTGACTCTCCTGATATCTTCATATTTTAAGTACATGAGTTTTCTCCAATTAATTTGTGATTAATATTGAAATCGCGATCGACAGAATTAGATAACAAGACCTTGGATAGAGTGATTAAAAAGTAAAATTATACCTCATGCCTGTCGCCTGTGGACATGATATAAGTTTTTTGTATGACGGACAGAGGACGAGAGGACGAGATGACCGAAGAACGAGCCCGCCGGGCCCCTGGCTTTAGACACGGGGATAAGTCGGTAGCGGTTTCAACCGCCTTCAGTTTTTGATATAATTCAAACAGCAAGTAAGAATAACCATCTACGCGAAGAATCATCCTAGTGCGGAGAAATCCCGGCAACGGAGACATCCGCCTTTGATGCGGAATACTTAAAGGGCGAATAATGGCAGGGTGAGGAGCGTACCTATCTGGCTCGTGCGATGGACTCTGAAAGTAAGAAAAACTCTAAAAGTAAGCGCAATTGCAATATCTTTGATACGGGTATTGTTTTGAGCGTCTAGGGGGACTTTTGCCTGTCCCTTCCAAGTTTAGCTTGGAGAATCCCCAGGCTTGGGCCGTGGGGAGTGTCAAGACTATCTTGATTCCCAATCTTAATCAAAAACCGCGGCTCGATCGACATCGAGCCGCGGTTTTTTTAAGCTAAAGTTTCACTTAATCGCGGCCGTTGAGAGCAATCAGCAAGCGCAGAATAAAGATGAACAAGTTGATGTAGGTCAAGTACATCGACAGAGCAGCGGGCAAATACTGGTCGTCGCGGTAGCTGCGGGGTAATATGTAAAAATCGACGATCGCAGCGCCGGCAAATATAAAAACGCCGATGCCAGAAATGCCAATTTCCAACCAAGTTGGGGTGTAGACGCCAAAGAGAGAGAGCAGAAACTGACCGCCAACGACGACTAACAAAGCAATGACACCTAAACTTATAGTTTTGGTGAGGGCCATGCCGTCTTGTTCAGAAAGGTTGGAGCCAATTTGGCGGGCGGCGATAAAAGTAATGCCACATCCAAGTGCAGCAAAACCAATACCGGCGATGCCGACGCCTTCGCTTCTGAGGGCTACAGACACCAACCCGCTGAGGGTGTAGCCGGAAAGCAGGCTGTAGGTTGCCAGCAGGGGCAAAGCGGTATTTTTGTTGCCTTGTTCGGCGGCGGCGCGGGCGACGAAGAATAGAATTAATTCTACGACGATCGCAGCAATGAAGGTGGGAAAGAAGATCCCCGGATAGTTGCGGATCACTCCGAGGCCCCCGTAGGTGCCGACAGCAGTTAAGACAAGTCCGCCGCCCACGAAGGGGAGAGCGTTGGAGATGACGTTGGGGCCTACTAGCGCGTGGTTTTTAGCCTCGCGCACGGCTTCGCGGAAATTGCTAGTGTTACTCACGAGGATTTACCTAATTTTGGCTGAGAATTGCTATCTCTATTTTGACAGCTTTACAGTTTGTTTGCAAAACCTGAAAGAGTTTAAAGATTTGATAAAGAAGGGGGGTGAAATCACTCCAAAGCAGGGATCGATTGTTTATAATCGACTGCGTACAGGTCTGTGCCGTGTCGCTGTCTCGCACCGTTGCGCGTCGGGGCAAAGCTATAATTGAGGTTAAAGGGCCGGCGCTATCTGCGGCCAGGGGTCAATCGATTTTAGATTTTAGATTTTAGATTTTAGATTTTAGAGGCGACCCCACGGATAAATGCGGGGGCTTGAGGATTTTCGATTTGGGATTGATTCCACGGATAAATCACGTGGCGGGTACCACCTTTGAAATTCGTGGTCAGCTTAAAGTCTATCAAATCGCAGATAGCGGATGTAAATCAATTTTGGAGTGGGGATTTACGATTGGGGATTAAGGAGTATATGCTAGAGACAGGGATCACAGTAGATTTTAGGTTTTTGATTTGCGACTTAGTTTAAACTAGAGACCAGAAAGTTCAATAATGTAAAATGTAAAATGTAAAATCTAAAATCTAAAATCTAAAATCTAAAATCGGTTCCGTTAATGGCTAAGGTAGCTTAGACAGAGGATACCCGGAAAATTAATGAATAGATCGAGTTCTATCGACAAACTGCTAAATAGGTAATGTCCCATGCCCACATTTTTTGAGCGCAAATTATTGCCACCTACAGCCGCAATTTTATTGGCTGTCGCCGCCGTTATTTCCGGCGGTCAAGCTGTCGTTGCAGCTAATGTCCGAGCCGTTTATACCGCTACTTCATGGCAGGGTTCAGAAAATTTGCTGCTGGCTAAGAATACCGAGCAATTCACCCAAGCAAATTCTGGAATACCGAGCCGGGGACCGGGAAAGCCGGTGCCTCTCCCCGCAAGAATTCCTGAGCCTTCGACGGTGGTAGGGTTGGGTTTAGTTGCGGGTTCGCTGGCGCTGACTCGCCGGAGAGTGAGAGTTAAAAATTAGACTTTGGGCAAAAAGTCTAATTTTTGGATTTTTAACCGCAGATAAACGCGGATAAACGCAGATCAATCCGGGTATCAGGATTTTAGCCGATCGCGTCGCGCAGAGCATTTTTAGTCATAGCTGCGATCGACTGTTCGGTAGCTTTCGGCAAGTGATAGTATTTCCCTCCAGAAGTCTTGGCCAATTCCTTCGCAAAGCCAGTCGAAATAAACTTGCTCTCGGTATCAATCACCAGCAACTGCATTCCCAACCCACGAATTTTGGCAGCAATTTCTAACAATTCCTTTTTAATATCAGGCTTTTCTCCATCTAAAATCGGTTCGCCCAAAGAACGAGCCAAAGGAATATTACCGCGTCCGTCAGTAATTGCGACAATCGCCACTTGACCGATATCTCCAGACTGTCGCGCGTTGACTCCCACCCGCACTGCTTGAGTCAAACCGTGGGCCAGGGGGGAACCGCCACCGCAGGGCAAACGTTCCAAACGCTTACGGGCCAAGGCTATGGAGCGAGTCGGCGGTAGGAGCACTTCTGCTTGTTCTCCGCGAAAGGGAATCAGAGCAACTTGGTCGCGGCTTTGATAAGCTTCTGTGAGTAGCTGCATGACTGCACCTTTGGCGGACTGCATTCGGTTGAGGGCCATCGAACCGGAGGCATCGACGACAAACACGACTAGAGCTCCAGCTTTTCTGGCCAAGCGCTTCGCCCGAATGTCTCCCTGTTCCACAAATACACGACGCTGAACCCCCCCTTGCCCCCCCTTACTAAGGGGGGGTTGACTCGCCTGTTGCCCCTCCTTGCTAAGGGGAGGTTGACTTGCCTGTTGCCCCCCCTTAGCAAGGGGGGGTTGGGGGGGGTTAGAATTCCTGTCGCGACGGGCTTTTTGGTAAGGTGCGGCGGCTCGGAGGGTAGCGTCAACGGCGATGCGGCGGACGGGGCCTTTGGGTAAGACTGGCTTGACGTAACGGCCTCTATCTTCGGAGAAAATGGTGCTGCGGCTGCCCGATTTGCCTTGTTTGTTGGCGGATTGTTGGGCGAATAAAAGCACGCTGGGGTCGAGAATTACGCCTTCGGGGTCGAAGAGAAATTCTTCGGGAATGGTATCTTTTTCTGGTTCTTCTTCAGGTTCCGGGTTGTCTTCATCCTCTTGGTCTTCTTCGTCTTCTTGCTCGTTTTCTGGTTCGTCTTGTTCTTGTTCTGACTGCTTTTGGGGAGGCGGTGGGGGGGGAGGAGGAGGAGAGTTTTCGTCGGGGGGAGTTTGGATGATGGTGGCGCGGGGTACGATGACTAATTCTACGGCGCGGCGCAGGTCTTCGGCGTTAACTTCTGTGCGTCCTTCGATGGCGGCGGCGGCTTTGGCGACGCGGACTGCGAATATTTCGGCGCGGTGTCCTTGAACGCCACCCCGGATGGCTTCTTCTACTAGGTAGGCAATTTGTTCGCGTTTAATGCTGACATCTTTGAGCCATTCTCTGGCTAGAATGATTTGGGTTTTGAGGTTGTCGGTGTCTTCGCTGTATTGATTGAGAAAGTCTTGGGGGGAGCGGGAGTAGGATAAAGCTTGTTCTACTGCATAGACTCTTTCTTCTAGTTCGAGTGCTGCGTCGGCTGAAAGTACGATCGCGATGCGATCGAGCAAATGTTCTCTCAGCGGCCCTTCTTCGGGGTTGTAGGTGGCGATAAATAGAGGTTTGCAGGGGTGTTGAAAGCTAATGCCTTCGCGCTCTATTTGGTTGCGCCCTTCGGTTAATACTGTTAGCAATTGGTTGGAAATGTTGTCGTCGAGGAGGTTAATTTCGTCTACATAAAGTACGCCTCGATTTGCTTGGGCTAAGAGTCCGGGTTGAAATACGGTTTGGCCGAATTTTACTGATTGTTCGACATCGACGGAACCTAAGAGTCTGTCTTCGGTGACACCCAAAGGAATTTGAATGAATGGTGTGGGAATTATTTCAGTATTTAAGGAATTAGTATCGGTGGTGTGGGCATCTGGCCCGCCATTTTCTGGTAACAAGCCTGATGCCTGTTCGGCAATAATTTCATTAGGTTCGGCGTTGCAAAAAGAGTCTTTAACAATTTCAATGGGTGGCAGTAAGGAGTGCAAGGCGCGGGCCATTACTGATTTTGCTGTACCGCGGCGGCCTGCGATCGCAACTCCTCCCAATCCGGGATCTACTGCTGCTAACAGCAGGGCTAATTTGATTGCTTCTTGCCCGACTACGGCTGTGAGGGGAAAGGCTGTGGTGGAAGGGCTAAGGTTGGCTGCGGGCATAGGATTTTCGGATGTAAAAATTTGAACTTAATGTTTAGCTTACTTCTTGGAGTATTTTAACTTCTTGCGGCAGAATCACGGTAAAAGTTGAGCCGACTCCTATTTCTGATACTAACTCGATTTTGCCTTGCAGCAGCGTGACGAGCCGCGATACTATTGCTAATCCCAGGCCAGTGCTTTCGGTAGGAAAGAGCTGTTTGCCTGCTTTTCCTGCTTGAAAGAAGGGGTCAAAGATGCGCTTTGTATCTTCGGGGGCGATGCCAATGCCGGTATCTGTAATTGCGATCGCCCAATTTCCTTCTCCAACAGGGTGGCAACTTAATTCGATGCTACCAGATTCTGTATAGCGAATGGCATTGCTCAGCAGGTTGGTCAGAATTTGTTGCAGCCGCCCAGAGTCGGAGATTACTTGTGTTGGGCCGCAGTCGCTGGTAACAGCGAGCTTTAGTCCTTTAGCATCAGCAATTGGCTGCATCATTTCTACTACGGTGTTAATTACAGATTGTACATTAGTTCGCTGCAGGTTAAGTTTAATTTTTCCGGCATCGGCGCGAGAAAGTTCTAGTGTGTCATTAATCATGCGAAGCAACTGTCTGCCGTTACGCAATACTCGCTCGATGTGTTCGATGCCGGGGAGGGTATCTTTGATTTCAGATTGCCATTTTTCTTGGCGCAAAAACAGTTCGGAATAACCAATAATGGAGTTGAGAGGAGTTTTGAGTTCGTGAGCTAAATGGTAGACGTTTTCTTGATTGACGCTGACGAGGCGATTGAGCTCTTGATTGGTGAGTGTTAACTGAGTTTGGATTTGGTGAAGTTCCCGCATCCTCTGAGCGACGTAGCTGTTGAAACACTGGGCAATTGCTTCGTCTACTACGGCATCTATCAGCCGAAAAGCTCTGAATACGTCGGCGGTGGTTCCTGCTAGCAATTCGGATTCTAACTGCGAGAATATTACTTGACGTAATAAGTGGTATTCCCGGGCTACTTCTGCGGCATCGTAGCCTTGTTCTGCTCTGAGAAATCCGTGATCTAAACTGGCTTCAATTATTAGTTTTATTTCGCTGTTTTGATATTGGGAAAGCACTGTGGCCATCGCCGCCAGCAGGTGAGGTATGTGATTTTCGATTGCTGAGTGCGGTAAGGCGTCAGCGCTTTCAATTTTCCGATCCTGACGAACTGCTTCAATCCAGTTTTTGACGATAATATCGGTTTTGTCGGCGAGCACTTGGCTGTAGTCCATTATGTCTGCGTGGGGGTTGAGTTTGGCAGAGGTTGCCCATGCTTCATTGTAGTTGAGCGATCGCCCGATCGCCATATCAAACTTCTGGCGATCGCCACCCTGCCAAAAGAAGTAGTTTTGAGGTAATTTTTTGCCTGGGCCTGATCTCTCTTGATGAGTAGAACCCAGGTTGTTGCTGCAAAAATCAGCACTTAAACTTATTGACAGAAGAGCCAGAAAGTAGTATAGTCACTCGAACCGAGAGTTTTAAATTTTTAAGTTTTATTTTTTTCAGGGGACTAAATGGAAAACGTGCAAGCTGCGATCGCTGCAACAACATTTATATGTGTAATTTTCTTAATAATTACAGAATGGATACACCTCACAGTTGCGGCATTTCTGGGAGCGGTGATTCTGGTTTTTACCCACGTGATGACGTTAAACAACGCGATCGAATATATCGGTCGGAGTCACGCCACGCTGGGCTTATTCTTCGGAGTCATGGTAATGGTGAGAGCCTTTGAGCCTACCAAAGTATTTGAATACTTGGCAACTCAAATGGTGCTTTTGGCGAAAGGCAAAGGCAAAAATCTCTTGCTGGGTATTGTCGCAATTACTACCCCAATTTGTGCAGTTTTGCCCAATGCCACGACAGTCATGCTGCTAGCACCATTAATTCCGCCAATGGCAGAAGAAGTCGGTGTAGATTTTGTGCCGTTACTGATTTTAATGGTATTTGTAGCTAACAGTTCGGGACTGCTGACAATCGTGGGCGATCCGGCGACATTCATTGTCGGTGATGCTATTAACATGAGCTTTGCAGATTACCTGGTAAAGTTAAGTTTGGGCGGGGCAATTGCAGTAGGAGTGATAGTAGTTATGTTGCCTTGGCTGTTCCGCGAAATTTGGAACAAAAAATTAGACGATTTGGAACATTTGCCGCACCCAAAAATCAATCACCCACGAGTTTTAGCAGTGGGCGGTGTAATTATAGCTTTCGTGCTGACATTTTTTGTAATAGGAGAGTCTCTGCCCGTGCCTATTTCACCGGCAGCCGTTGCTTTGTTGGGGGCTGCTTTGGCAATGCTTTTAGCTCACCATTCCCAAATTGATTCTGTTAATAATATTTTGCGGGATTTAGATTGGAGCACCCTGCTATTTTTTATGTCTATCTTTGTGCTGATTGGCGGTTTAGAAAAAACCGGAGTTATCGGCAATATATCTGGAATATTAGCAGTGATTTTAGGTAAGAATATTTTTCTGGGTTCTTTAGTGTTGTTATTTTTTGTAGGTTTGATGTCGAGCGTGGTGCCAAATATTCCCTTGGTAGTGGCGATGGTGCCACTGCTAAAACAGTATGTTGTCAATATCGGGCTTGCACCGGCAGAGGTGCTGGCTCCGGATTTTGCAGGGCAGTTTCCACCTGCTGTGCTGCCACTGTTTTATGCGATGATGTACGGAGCAACTTTAGGCGGAAATGGCACTTTGGTAGGAGCTTCTTCTAATATAGTGGCGGCGGGAATTTCTGAACTCCACGGGCGCCGGATTTCTTTTCAAACTTTTCTGCGTTACGGGCTTCCTGTGATGGCGGTGCAATTAATAACTGCGGCTGTTTATGTAACTATTCGGTTTCTGATTTGAAGAAGTAATTAGTCATTAGTTATTAGTCATTAGTTATTAGTTATTAGTCATTAGTCAACAGTCAACAGTCAACAGTCAACAGTCCACAGTTAACAGTCAACAGTCAACAGTCAACAGTCAACAGTCAACAGTCAACAGTCCACAGTCCACAGTCCACAGTTAACAGTAATTTAAACCCCATCCAATTCTAAGGGGAAAATTACAGTGAAGGAGGAGCCAACTCCTACTTCAGAAACTAATTCGATTTTACCTTGCAAAAGGTTGACTAATCGAGCGACAATTGCTAGGCCTAAGCCGGTACTGTCAGGCATCACAGAACCCAGGGAGTTGTTGGCCCGAACAAATGGCTGAAAAATCCGATCGCAGTCTTCTGAAGCAATGCCAATTCCTGTATCGGTGATGCAGATACTCCAATGTTGGTCTGGCAATAATTCGGTTTTTATGGTAATAGTACCAGCTTGGGTGTAGCGAATGGCGTTGCTCACCAAGTTGGTGATAATTTGCTGCAAGCGCAAGTAATCTGTCATAACTTGATCGAGAACCGGATCGCATTCAAGGGCGATCTCTAAATTTTTTGCTTTGGCCAAAGGCTCGATTATTTCGACAACAGTGCCGATCGCCGATCGCAGATTTGTGGCACTTAGCTGCAATTTTATGCGTCCCGTGTCGTACCGCGAGATTTCGAGAGTATCGTTAATTAATCTAAGTAATAGTCTGCCGTTGTTGAGGACTTTATCAATATGTGCCAAATTGGGAGCCGAATCTTGAACTCTAGGATTGTTTATTTGGCGCAAAAACAATTGTGAGTAGCCAATAATAGAGGTGAGGGGGGTTTTCAATTCGTGAGCTAAGTGAGATATATTCTCTTGACTGGCGCGAAGTAAGCGAGTCAGCTCTTGATTTGTAAGTTGCAATTGGTTTTGTAAATCCTGTAGTTCTTGGAGTCTTGCCTGGGTATAGGTTTGGAAACAGTCAGCAATTGCTTCGTCGAGGGCAGTGTCAATTAAGCGATAAGCTCGGTTCACTTCAGCGGCTGAGCCTTTTAGCAATTCTGGCTCTAAAGCATCGAAAATTACCCTCCGCAGCAAGCGGTATTCCCGCGAAATTTCTGCGGCATCGTAGCCTTGCCGGGCCCTGACAGTCCCGTGGTCTAAACTTTCTTGTATGACTGTCCGAAGGTCGCTGTCTTCTGATTCGGACAGCATAGTTACGATCGCATGCAGTACGATGGGAAGGCTGTCGCGCACGGAATCGTAGGTGAGTTGCTTGGCGGTGTCGATTTCCTCGTCGCCCCGAACAGCTTCGATCCAGTTTTCGATAATTATGTCAATTTGATCTTGTAACGCTTGGCTAAAATCTATCATTGCTTTTATATAAATCCAGTAACCGATCGCATTTTATATTTCTAGATTACTTTAATAATTAACTTTTTGAATTTTCTCTCAACTTTTGGGTTCTGTCGCACTCAAATAGCTACTTCTAAAGACATATTGACAATATAATACGCTCGTGCTACTTTAAGTTAAATTGGCTTAAAAAGTCAAGCCTAATTCAGCACTGCGCGATCAAACCAAGCGTGTGGCTGGAGCGGAGGAACCAATTTTCGGGGCGAATCTCTAGAGAATTAAAAAGCAAAGTTAAAAATTGCCAAATTTGAGTGTAATTTTTGATTTTGAAATCTAAGGAGAAGGACATCTCTCAGTCCTAGCCCGTCAGCTAACTTCGCAGGCATTGAGAAGAGACTGAAAAGCCAAATGTTCTGAAAAAGATTGTTTGGCTTCGTCAGTGTCTCCGGTTGGTATTGTTCAAGATTCTTGTACCTGCCCTGACTCTGAAGGAGATTGAAATGTTCATACAGCTTAATTTATCTGCGATCGCACTTGCAGGAGTTGCAACGTGGAAGCGTGTAAAACCCGTTGTCATCCGAGATGCTGTTTTGTTACCTGCTGCGGGTTTTTTGGGAATTCTTGGCTTGTGGTGGATTGTTGCCAGCTTCAACAGCGATTTGATTCCCACTCCCTATCAGGCGTTAATAGCTAATTTAGATTACATATTGCATCCATTTTACCAGCGCGGGCCTGGAGATTTAGGCATTGGCTGGCTGCTGCTAGCGAGTTTGCGGCGGGTGTTGGTGGGATTTTTGCTGGGTGCAGCAGTGGCGATTCCCGTGGGATTTCTGATCGGGATGTCGAAACCGGCAATGATGGCGCTCAATCCGCTGATTCAAATCTTCAAACCGGTGTCGCCGCTAGCGTGGCTACCGATAGCTTTATCGATTTTTAATTTAGCAGAGCCGTCGGCAATTTTTGTCATATTCATTACCTCTTTGTGGCCGACAATTATCAACACAGCTTTGGGAGTTTCTAGCGTTTCCCAGGATTATCTGGATGTGGCGCGAGTGTTGGAAATGCCGCGCTGGAGGCGGATTACCAAGATAATTTGGCCCGCGAGTTTGCCATACATTTTTACAGGTTTGCGGATTAGTTTGGGGATTGCTTGGCTGGTGATTGTGGCGGTGGAAATGCTGACAGGTGGTGTGGGAATTGGCTTTTTTGTGTGGGATGAGTGGAGCCGTTTGAACCTGAGTTCGGTGTTTTTAGCGGTGTTTGTAATTGGCTTAACTGGATTGTTGCTCGACGCTGCTGTTGACAAAGTTCAGGAATTGGTAACGCATCGACCGATCATTAATCATTAGTCATTAGTCATTAGTCATTAGTCATTAGTCATTAGCTAAAAATTCGGGACTTTTGACTTGAGGAATTACTCGCGGGTAGTCAGAAACCGGGTTTTTTACAACAATACTTGGCACTCACCCGTAGATTCGGTAAAAAACCCGGTTTCTTTGGACTCAATGCGTAAGCCTTGGACTACGGAAAAAGACAGAAAATAGTTAACGATTAGGGATTTAAAATTAAATATGAGTGACAAATTTTCCAATGAATGGAACCGCCGAGAGTTTTTGCAAGGAATGGGCTCGGCGGCGGCGGGAATGGCTTTATCTGGTTGTGCAATTAGCGCGGATCGATCGGCAAAAGGACTCACAGAAGAAGCCGAAGCCGTAAAGCCGGTTGTCGATTTCCGAACCTTAGAAAAACCAAATTTAACCGTAGGATACGTGCCCGTTAACGATTGTGCACCATTTGCGATCGCCTGGAAAAAAGGCTTTTTCCGCAAATACGGTTTAAACGTCAAACTCAACCGCGAAGCAAGCTGGGCAACCTCCCGCGACGGCGTAATCTTCGGCCGCCTCGACGCCTCCCCTGTCGTATCCGGCGCCGTCACAAACGCCCGAATTGGCGCCGAAGGAGCGCGGCACGCACCCCTGTGCGCGGCAATGACAATTCACCGCCACGGCAACGCCATGACGATGAACAAAGCTATGTGGGATTTCGGTTTGCGCCCGTGGCACGAATACAACGGCAATTTGGAAGAATTTGGCAAACAATTTCGAGCCTTTTTTGACAGTCAGCCACCGGAAAACAGGGTTTGGGCAGTGGTTCTGAGTTCGGCGATTTACGAATACTTTGTCCGCTACATATCGGCGGCTGCCGGTGTCGATCCGTTCAAAGAATTTCGGGTAATTATTGTGCCGCCGCCGCAGATGGTAACTAATATCAGGATTGGCGCGATGCAGGCTTACATGGTGGCCGAACCTTGGAATACGCGGGCAATTCAAGGCAATTTGGGAGTGGGTTTTACCTTCGTGCAAGGCAAGGAAGTTTGGCTGGGACATCCCGATCGCCTTTTGGGAGTAATGCAATCATTCATTGAGGAAAATCCGAAGACTTATTACTCGCTGGTTAAGGCAATGGTGGAAGCTTGTCAGTATTGCAGCAAGCCGGAAAATCGCAGTGAAATATCGGCGCTGCTGACTGAGCGATCGTTTACGGGGGCGAGACCGAAAAAAGGGGCGATCGACAAATTTACGCGACCGGCAATAGTTGGCGACTACAACTATGGAGGGTTTGACGAAAAAGAGCGCACCATACAATCGGAAGATGCAACTATTTTCTATGACATTCCTAAGAATTTGCCTCAAATACCCGGAAATCATTCAACATTTATGTGGCAGTCTCAAAGTATTTGGTTGATGACTCAAGCGGCTCGCTGGGGACAGATTAAAGAAGTGCCGAAAAATGCTGAGGAATTAGCTAAAAAAGCTTGGAGAACCGACCTTTACCGCAAGATTGTTGCCGAAATGGCGATCGATTGTCCCCAGGAGGATTACCAAGTGGAACCTGCGGAACATTTCATTGATAAAAAGGCATTTGATCCTAGCGATCCCGTGGGTTATTTGAATAGTTTTGAAATTCGAGCCAACCGCCCTCAGTCTTTTTATCAGTCTTAATGTTTGAGATGTTGCGCTTTTCCTAATGTCCCGCCAGGGAATGAATTCCCTGGCTAATAGAAGACAGTCGGTTTCAACCGACTGCCCAATTTTAGGATTTAGGCAATAGCAAGAAAAGTCAATAAACACTTTACTACTTTTTAGGAGAATACCATGAGTCAACACACTTCTACTTCTACCAGTACCAAAAGTTCCGTCAAGAGCGATCGTCCATTTCTAGAAATAGACAATTTGTTCAAGTCTTACAAAAATGGTGACGGTACAGAATTTAGCGTCTTGGAAAATATCAATTTAAGTATTGGAGAAAACGAATATATTTCGGTAATCGGTCACTCCGGGTGTGGCAAATCAACGCTGCTAAAAATAGTGGCAGGTTTGGAAAAACAGAGCGCGGGAATGGTGACACTGGAAGGAAAAGAAATTCGCAAACCGGGAGCCGATCGCATGATGGTATTCCAGCACTACGGATTGCTGCCTTGGCTGACGGTGCGGGAAAATATTCGGCTGGCCGTTGATGAAGTTTTGCAAAGTCTTAGCCGTTCTGAGAAGATTAGTCTTGTCAACGAACACCTAGCAATGGTAAACTTAACATCGGCAGCCGATAAATATCCCGACGAAATTTCAGGGGGCATGAAACAGCGGGTTGGGATTGCGCGAGCTTTGGCGATTCGACCGAAAATGTTATTAATGGACGAACCGTTTGGAGCGCTGGATGCTCTGACTCGCGGCAAGTTGCAGAAACAGGTGCTGGATATCTGGGAAAATCACAGACAAGCTGCAATGATGATTACTCACGATGTGGATGAAGCTATCTATATGTCCGATCGCATTGTGCTGATGACAAACGGCCCGGCTGCGACGATAGGTGAAATTTTGTCAGTGCCGTTTTCGCACCCGCGCGATCGCCAGGAGTTGCGGGAATCGAAGGATTATTACGAACTCCGCAACTATGCTTTGAATTTTCTCGATCGCTACTTTACTCAAGACGAGTAACGCCCGACGGACAGACCAAACAATTCACTTAAGAGAGGTCAATGCTGTGAATCTCAAAACAATGTTAGCGCGTTTTGAAAGTGCATTGGGATACCAAAATTTAGCAGAAGAAATGGTGTTGCTGCCGGAGCCAACATTACCAGTTTCTAAGAAATCAAAATCCCCAAAACAGGCCAAAACAATCAATTTTATTGTCGGTTACAACAGTTCTCCCCAAAGTCAAATAGCCCTGGATATTACCCTTTGGATGGCGCATCAAACTCGTTTAGTAACAACTAAAGAAGTCACGGTTCAAGTCGTCTACGTGATCGACGAAGCGCCAAAAAGTTACCGCGAAGATACTTGCAAATTGGCTGTAGCAAATGCCTTGGCTGCACAGCAGAAAGTGTCTGATTTAGAGGAAACATTCGCCCTTAGTTGTGCCGCGCCTGCGATCGCTTTACCAACAGAAATCGAATCGGTATCCCAGCCAAAAACTTGGATCGACCCGCATTATTTTCGAGAAATTTTTGGTCAAAAGAATGAGTATGAGATAGCAGATAAGTTGCTGTGGCAAGCGCGCTGTTTGGCTGAGGAGTGGCGCGGTTTATTCAAAGCTCATTTACGCATCGGGCGGGTTGCTACAGAACTGAGAAATGTGGTTGAATTAGAATCAGCAAATTTACTGTTCTTGGGCTGTGGTTCTGGCAACCATCGGCTGGTTAGGGAACTAGGCAATAATTTTCCCTGCTGCGTACTCGGGATTCCTTCGGCACTCAGCTATCAGATGGATTTTCAGCCTGAAGAAAGTTTGAGCAAGTTACAGTTGGCGACAACTATACCTGCACGTTAAACTTGTTCCCTCGTTGGGCCAGAATCTAATTATGTAAGGTGCAGGACATCCTACGACTATAATTCGCGCGCCCAACCTTTTTTTGCGTATGTTCTATATCGCTCAAAAATTAAAAATAGTTTCCTCGGTCGAAGTCCTAATTATGAGACAATTAGGACTTTTTTTGATTGTGGAGATTCTAAAAATTATCGTCAAGGAAAATTATCGGCACTTATCTGATCATAGACAGTTCGTTAACTAATTTTATCCTTCCACGGCACACAGAGCGTAGCAGGCGATCGATCGAGCGTTTGTCTTCCTCAGTCAAATTTTCGTCGAAAATAGCAGCCATCAAACCGTACCTATCGGCTAGAGTAATGTAGCCATTTTGATTCACTTCGGCAAACAGCTCGCCCAAAGCAGATGGAATCAGGTGGACAGGAGTTTGCATAGTAATTGACTCTCTACTCGACGATCGCGCGATCAGGCGTTTCTGCGGCAACCAAAGGCGATCGCACTCTAAAAATTTATAGCTGTATTCCCTTTAAAGGTGTGACAATAAACAGCCCAATTTGTGAATTAAATCACATTCCATATGTACGAATTATGATAAAGCTTGCAGTTGCTTTTTAGCGAAGACCGAGCAACTGCAAACTTAATGTTTTCTAAAGATTGAAAATCATCACTTCCTCCACAGGTTCAGCTAACTCAAACTTAAACACCCGCGAATAGAAATAGAATTCGCCGTCAAGAGTTCTTTTGATATTTTCAGCGCGGCGAAAACCGTGCTGTTCCCCTTCATAAGCAACATAAGCAACCGGCAAACCTTTAGCTTTCAATATCTCTACCATCATTTCTGCTTGATTGGGCGGAACCACTTTATCTTCTAATCCTTGAAAAAAGATAACGGGACAAGATAAACGTTCGGCGGAATGAATCGGCGAACGAGCTACATACAAATCTTTTCTTTCAGGATAAGGCCCGATTAATCCATCCAGATAGTGCGCTTCAAATTTGTGAGTCTCGGTTGTCAAAGCTTCCACATCGCTAACTCCATAATAGCTCGCACCGGCCTTAAACACATCGCGGAAAGTAAGAGCACACAGAGTAGTGTACCCCCCTGCACTGCCTCCGGCGATCGCCATTCTTTCGCCATCAACTAAACCTTTTTGAGCTAAATATTTAGCACCGTTAGCGCAGTCGTCAACATCGACAATTCCCCAACTATCTTGCAGTCTTTTTCTGTATTCTCGGCCGTAACCAGTGCTGCCGCCGTAATTAACATCGAGCACGGCAAAACCGCGACTCGTCCAATATTGAATTTTCAAATTCATGCTGCTAGAAGTAGCAGCAGTTGGGCCGCCGTGACTTTTCACAACTAACGGCGGTTTTTCCCCCGCAGGTGCTGCGAAATCTTGATTTTTCGGGGGATAGAAGAAACCAAAAGCAGTCAAATTGTTTTCCGTGGGAAATTCGATCGGTTCCGGTACTGAAAGATAGCCAAAATCGATGCTTAAATTGCTCGATTTACGCAATATTTCTAGTTGATTTGTTGCTAGATTTAATTGTACAATAGCAGTAGATTCAGTCGGCGAACCTGCCATAAAAACCACAGTTTCTCCCCGCGATTTGACGGAGGAAATATCAGTGTAAGGCGTGTCAATTGTTGTCAACTGCTTAGTCGTTAAATCAAGACTCGCTAAATACCACTTGCCTTGCTGAGTGTAGGTGCAAATAATTTTGCTTTCCGAGACAACGGCATAAGTAGACATTCCAAAAACCCACTGAGGAAGTCCGAATTCAGCCGCCATTTCGCACAAGCTGGTTTCTATCTCTGCTTCCCCCCTTACCAAGGGGGGAGTGAGGGGGGTTCTAGATTGCCAGCGGTAGAAATTCCACCAGTTAGACTTGTCAGAAACAAAATACAAAACTCCATCGGGCGACCATTCCGGTTGAAAAATCGACTCCTCAACCCCGCCAGCAACTAAGTATTTTTCACCTAAAGAACCGTCAGCATTAATTTCTGCTACCCACAATTCTGTGCCATCCCACGGCATATTTGGATGGTTCCAACAAATCCAGGAAAGTAGAGAACCGTCTGGACTTAAACGAGGGGAAGCATAAAAATCATTTCCCTGAGTTAAGATTTGAACATCTTCGCCGTTATCTAAATTAATGCTAACAATAGTATTGACAGGTTCGCCCTCGCCTGCATAGTCTTCGCGCACGCAAATCAGGCGATTTTTCTGCTTGTCAATTATCGCATCTGCATAGCGAGAATTAGCAGTAGGTGTCAGAGGTTCTGGTGGAGAATCTAATGCTTGAGAATAAATACGTTGGTCGGCAAAATGAGAGAAATAGACAACACCGCCAGCAACTGCAAAAGCAGCGCCGCCGTATTCGTTAACGCGAGTGCGAACATTAAAAGGAGGCGGTGTCACGTCGCTGATTTTACCATCAGGAGTGCGCCGCACGAGGACGCTTCTTCCCGCTTCCGAAGGTCTTCCCTCAACCCAATAAATATCATCGCCGTCAATAGCAATTTGTCCGAGCCCGACAGTTCCAGAAACAATTAAATCGGAAGAAATAGGTGATTTCCAAGAGCCGTAAGGTGATACTGTGGTCATATAGTTGAGGCAGTTGTGTTTATAGAACAAAAAAATTAATATTTGTAGTTTACAGTAATTCAGTCATCGGGGAAGCAAAATGTCTAAAAAACTCGTACTAATGGATCACGACGGTGCAGTTGACGACTATCTCTCAGTCGTGTTGCTGATGACAATGGAGGAAGTCGAAACTCTGGGAGTAATTGTAACTCCTGCGGACTGCTACATTCAACCGGCGGTGAGTGCAACGCGCAAAATCCTTGATTTGATGGGGCGTTCAGAGGTTCCGGTGGCGGCGAGTACGGTGCGGGGACTGAATCCATTTCCGGTGTTATTTAGGCGAGATTCCTTTGCAGTCGATCGACTTCCCATTCTAAATGAAAAAGGAACCATTGACACGCCGTTAATATCAGAACCAGGACAAAACTTTATGGTGCGAGTTTTGCGGGATGCAGCCGTACCAGTCACATTAATGGTAACGGGGCCGTTAACAACAGTAGCGCAAGCTTTAGATATCGCGCCAGAAATTGAAAGCAAAATTCAAGAAATTGTTTGGATGGGAGGCGCCCTCAATGTTATCGGCAATGTTAGCAAAGATATGGAACCGGGACAAGATATGTCGGCGGAATGGAATGCTTACTGGGACCCGATAGCAATCGAGAGAATTTGGCAAACCCAAATTCCCGTTGTCATGTGTCCTTTAGATATCACCAATAATGTACCGCTGACTGTAGAATTTTCCAATCTCTTAGCAAAACAGCGCAAATATCCAATTTCCGACTTAGCAGGACAGTGCTATGCTCTCGCAATATCTCAAGATTACTATTTTTGGGACATTTTGGCAACTGCTTATTTAGCGCATCCCGAATTTTACCAAATGCGAGAATGGGAAACAGAAATTATTACCGAAGGCATCAGCCAAGGACGCACTAAAGTTAAAACGGGAGGGCGAAAAATTAAAGCAATGGATAAAGTAGACACCGCCAAGTTTTACAATTACATATTACAACAGTGGGCGAGGTAAAAATCCCACTATCTGCTAGAAGTGAGCAAAATCTCCGTACAAAACCCGCCCTAACGCGAATATTTACGGATTCTTCTCTTCCCTCTCTTCCTCTGCGCCCTCTGCGCCCTCTGCGGTAAAAAAAAACTCCTCTCAAAAATGCTACCAATTCTATCAATCATCCCCTTAGCCCAAACCCCTCCCGCACCTCAAGAAATCGTCCAAATCCAAGAAGTGCGACCACTCCCCGGACAGTTAGACAACATACCAGTATTTAACAGCAACAGTCCAGAATTAGTGCTGCAAGAAGGAATTTTGCTTTCGACATTTCCCCCGGATGGTAAAAGATTTCCGGCAGCACATTTAAACTTTCCGTTTCAAGGACGTTTCGACATATTTGCCCACCACATAGCCCGCGCACCTTCCCCGGAAGATTTGCGAACATTGTATCAAGGAGTAATTGTTTACAATCCGGGCAATAAACCTGTAACATTAGATATATTGCAAGCTGCGAGTTATCTCAGTCAACCCGATGCACCTTTTATTGAATTGCCGCCGCAAGTCGATAATTCAAACAGTAATATTTACGCGGGGCCCGGAAGTCGCGCTGTGAATGATATTCTCAGAGGAAGGAGACAGTCTGATTTTCCTGGGCAGTTAATTATTCCACCGGGAAAAAGCCAACTGTTGATGAATCATCCGATACCGGTGCGAGAATTGAAACCGCCGCTAAACGGTCGATCGACCTTGATGCGGTTGCGGAGCGATGGTATAGTCTATGTTGCCAGTCTGGCGATGTTTGCCCGAGTAGACGCACAGGGAAACGGACAGGGAAACGAGCGATCGCCCAACTTAGCAGAATGGCAAAACTTATTAGACAATGGTAATATAGCCGGGCCGCGCGATCGAACTCCCACACCGCCCGAAATCACCGAAGGTCAAATAATTTACGGCCGAGTTGCCGGTGTAGCATTAGGTTCAGAATGGCGAGCACTTCTCTCCGACAACCCCGCCACATCAAACCTAGCAATTCCCCAACCCGGAACAGCATTTTCCTACCCATTAAGCAGCCTCCCGCGCGGAATGCTGGGCGCAAATCAAGTGCAAAGTGCGAGAATGCTAGTCCGCTACCCAGATACAGCATACCGCGCCCACGGCAATTACGGAATTCAATACAATCTCAGCTTGCCGCTGTACAATTCTACCAGCAACAATCAAACTGTAACTGTCGCGATTCAAACTCCAATTAAGACAGATAAATTAACTTCAGGAGGACTGAGTTTTTTAGAACCTCCGGCACCTCAAACTTTTTTTAGGGGGACGGTCAGAGTGCGATATAGTGATGACAATAAAGTGCCTCAAACTCGCTACGTGCATTTAGTGCTGCGGCGAGGACAGCAGGGGGAACCTTTGGTAAAATTAGAGATGAAATCGGGAGAAAAGCGGCTTGTAGAAGTGGATTTTATTTATCCGCCCGATGCGTCGCCGCCGCAAGTTTTGACAGTGAAAACCAATTAAATTTGAGCGGCAGGTACTGCTAGGCAGACGCCTAGAAATACAATGCGTAATTAACCAGATTTGTTTTTATTTGTGCGTGGCGCGGACTTGATTGGTTCCCAGTCGGTATCGGCAAAAAAAAGATGAACTTATCAAAAAAATTCTGGATAGTTGCTTGTTTTGTGTACGTTTTAATTCTTCTCAGTATTATGCTTTTAGCAGGTACGGGGAAATTAGTCAACTTTCCTCTAGCTCATCCGCCTTATGACAAACTCGGCCACTTTATTTTGTACGGAATAGCATCTTTTTTGTGCCATAGAGCAACTGGAAAAAAAAATATGAATTTGTTGAATTATTCAATTCCTTTCGGGCCCGCAATTTTTACTATGTTCACTGCTGCAGAAGAAATGCTGCAAGCGCTTTTACCAAATCGTACTGCTAGTATGGAAGATTTTTTATATAGTTTTTGCGGGATTGCAGTTTTTTATTGGATTGGAGAAGTTTGGGATAGAAAAAAAGGGCATTGATGATATAGAAGGA
>NZ_JAUBTU010000002.1:0-137893 GCF_036705085.1 Microcoleus sp. B6-A1 | reverse complement strand
AGTTCGGCAACGGATTTTGTAACGGATGTAACGGATGTAACGGATGTAAAGGATAGAAGGAAGTTCGGCAACGGATTTTGTAACGGATGTAACGGATGTAACGGATGTAAAGGATAGAAGGAAGTTCGGCAACGGATTCGCTCGACGGATGTAACGGATGTCAGGAAGAAGGAAAAAGGAAGTTTGTAGGGTGTGCAATGCACATCGGTTGACGAGTGTCAGCAAATTTTTTTACTGGTGACTCTGCCCGCACGGGTCAAGAGATATGGGTAGCATAAACTGGAGCAACTGTCAATACGCTGGCTGCTGCTGGCACAGTTAAAATTTGATTTTTTTTGAACTTGTTTAAGATTAGCAATTAACCGGAATTTCCCATCTCGACAATGTGTTTGAGAGCGTTTAATCGCTCTCTTCCAAAAAGGTTTGTACTCGACCGTTTGGTCTCAAAACAACTCGAATTTTCGGGTTTTTTCCATTAGAAACCGCAGAAACAAACGGCTCGCCAGCTAAGGGCATATTAGCTTTCTCGATATAATCTGCTGCTGCTTTTCCCATCGGCATAATACTTTGAACTGACCCATTTTCATCGATCAGCACGCTGTATTCCAAAGTTTGTTCCATTCCTTCAGGAGGCTTCCAGCGTTCCTCAAAGTAAGTTCTAGCTTCGGAAACTTGAGGAATTGTATCAAATAAAGTGCGGTTTTTTTTGCTGGCCGCCACCTGGTTGTTGTCGTCGGACTCCGCGGTTGGTTGAGTGTCCTCAAGGGCTGGGAGTTCGGTACTGGCGGGGGGGACAATCGGCTCGATGGGGCGGGGGAAGGGTTGCGACGGGGGAACGGGAAATCGGGAAGCAGACAGGGAGGGCGGCAGGGGGGGAGGTACGGCGGGAGCTAGTCTGGGCGGTAATGGGGGCAGCAGGTAGGGTACTGGTGCGGGTGCTTGGGGGCGGCCCTGGGGCGGTTCTTCGGGGGCGGGAATTGTGATTGTTGACCCTTGAGGGAATGCTGGGGCGCTCTGTGGGGCGCTGGCTGCGCTACCGTTGGCGGGAAATAGCAGGGGTGGCTGCTGGATGGGGCTGGGTTTGTTGGTGGGGGGAGTTGGCGCGAGGGCGATGGGGGGTAAGCTGGGGCTGGGAGAGGCGGCGGTGTTGATGGGCGGGGGCGGCAGGGGCGGTAAAGCGGGTGTGGCTGCGGGTGTTGGTGCTGGGGGTGTCGGTAGGGCGGGAACAGGACTGGGGGAAACGCCGGCCGCTAACTGGGGGTTTTCTGGAGCGGTGCTCAATTGTGGATTGGCGGGGGCTGTGGCGGGGGCTGTGGCGGTTTGCGGGGAGGTGGCGGATCGATCGAGCATTTTGATAGTTCCTGTCGTCAGGCCCGCCATCGCGACCAGCATTGCTGCCACCTTGAGCCAGGGTGAGGACAGCGGCCGTTGGGACTCGCGGTTGAGGTTGGGAAGCGCCATCACTTCGGCGGCGCAGTCATCTAGCGCTGTGGCCAAGTCAAACAGTTGCAGGGTGCTCAATGGAACTACTGGCCCGGATTCTGCGGCGCTCAAAGAGCCTAAAAACAAGTTGTGGGCGAGCAAGCCGCGGGGCTCTAAGCGGGGGGGAACCGGAAGGTAGGAAGTTGGGAGAGAGTAGGGGTTGGAAGTTGCTAGTTCGGAAGTGTTGACTGCTCGATCGAATATAACGGCATTAAGCGCGACTTCTGGCGAGTCTGAACCTGCAGGGATATGATCGGTTTGAGAGTTGAGGTTGCTTTCCCAATCGCGGGATTCGCCGAGCAAGTTTTGGACGTAGTTGCTAACAGCTTCGTGGAGGGTTTCGAGTTGAATTCGATCGCCCCTGAGAGTAACGTGTTGGGTATCTGGCAGCCTGGGGTCGTCGAGTCGTAGCTCAAAACTTAAAGATTTAAACACCGGTTGGCCCGCCCAGCGAGATAGAGGCGAACTTTTGGCTGTAATTTCCAGCGTGCAAGTGGGGGGCGTGTACCGTTTGAGAACCATAGCAGGAAGGAAGAAGGAAGAGGGAATAACTATGTTTTATCTGATATTTGGCAGTATTCTCAACAAGCTTTTTTAGCAACAGGCAAGATGCCTGTTCCACAACAAATAAATTTTTTGGTGGAACAGGCATCTTGCCTGTTCCCGATCTTTGTCATTCTCGTTCCCATTATGCTTAGTTTAATTCTTAGCGCGGTCTAGAAGAGCCAGCCAGAGGCGGCGGTGGCCGCCGGGACTGCTGTAAAACAGCAAATCGATCAGGAGTTTGAGGGCCAAATTAGTCAGTTCTCGGCCCGATAAATTTTCTGCATCTTCCATGCGCGAGCCATAAGTGTTGCTGAACCTGTCAATATAATCTCCCAGCAAAGCGATTGTGTGAGGTTCGCGGTTTTGCTCTGCCATTTGTTCGAGCAAAGCAACAGCGCGGCGGATTAAAGCTTGGTGCTGTTTTGCCAAATGACAGCTTATCAAAACGAGCGATCGAGCTTCCTCCACATCTAGTTTTTTGCGCCCTCCGTGGCCTTTCCGCAGCGGGTTAGATTGGCGCAGCCGCCACAAAGCTACCCGATCGGCTACCATTGGCTCTAAATTCAGTTCGGCTGCTACCTTGAGCATCGCCTCTGAGCCAATTTCTGCCAGTGCTTCTAGGGCTAACAGCACTAAATCCAGTTGGGCTTTAATGTTGTCCAACTGGGTAGGTTCTGGTGCTTTTTGGGTCAATTCTTCCCAGTTGGGAGATGGGCCCGTTTCGTTTGTGGGAGCGGAGGACTTTACGGTCGAGCGCATGGCTTCAGCACGGGAAATTAAGACTGGTTGAGGCAGGATATCAAACAGTATGCAGTGATTAAAGCTTTGCGGCCTGTGGGCAACAGCACATCTGTTAATTTGTCTCCATAGCTCGTTGCTTTGATTCCGGCAATCCTAACTGCAGGACGGAGTTGCGGGTGAAAAGTTGCGGTTTCAAGTTCGATCGATCACTATCCGCAAAACCCCTAGATTTTCACCCCTAACCATGCTACGCCACTGGATGCCACAAATCAATGTAAATAAGCGATCGTCACACCTCCACCCCCTTCTTTTTGACTGGCGAGCTCAAAGCGGGAAACCTGCGGATGAGTAGCCAGGAACTCGTGAACGCCACGCCGTAACTGTCCCGTACCTTTGCCGTGAATTATCCACAGCGCACCGTATTCGACTGCTTTGGAGAGAGCTCTGTCTATTTCGATTTCTGCGTCTGAGACTCTCGCACCCCGTAAGTCGATCGAATTATTAGCAGTGCGAATGGCAATTTCGGGATTGGGTTTTGCAGGTTCCGACGCTGCTTGCTTAGCTTTAGCCGTAGCGAGTGCTTGGGCTGCAACCTTGGCTAATTGAGCTTTAGTTTCGGGTTTTTGACCGTCGAGGGATTCAATTTCTCCTAGTTTGACAGTCATTTTCATAATCCCAAACCGAACGCTCAACTCTTCGTTAGCATCGGGGCCGCTGAGGACTTCGGCGGTTTGGCCCAAGCTGGGAATGCGGATGCGATCGCCCACTTTCGGCATAAAACTCGGTTTGGGTTTAGCCGGTTGTTGTCGGGAGGGCAGATGTTTTTGGGAAATTTGATTTAAGGTATCTGTCGCTTGTTGGGCATTTTGAGCCGTCTGGTTGCCCGACTGCAAGCGCCGAATGATTTGAGCAATTTCTGATTTTGCCGACCCTATCGCCTCATTTACTGCCACTTCCTGAGCTATTTTTAGTTCTCGCTCCCGCTCTTGCAAAGCGGCTGCTTTTTGAGAAACTTCTCTGTGCAGTTTTTCGGTTTGGTGTAGCAGTTGAGTTGCTTCTCTGGCCTTGGTTTCCTGTTTCCGGCGCTGTGCTTCGAGTCCCGCAATCACTTGATTGACATCTTGAGACGCTCCCCCGACATAGGTTTGAGCTTCATCGACAATTTCTGGTAGCAAACCGAGTCTTTTGGCAATGGTGAGGGCGTTGGAACGTCCGGGAATTCCCCACAGCAAGCGATAGGTTGGCTGCATGGAATTGTCGTCAAATTCTACTGAGGCATTTTCAAAGCGGGAGTCTTGATATTTGAGGGCTTTGAGTTCGCCAAAGTGGGTAGTTGCAACTGTTAATAGGGAATGTTGGGCGAGATATTGCAACAGGGCGATCGCCAATGCACTGCCTTCTGAGGGGTCTGTCCCCGCTCCTACTTCGTCTAACAAAACTAAAGATTTGGGAATTGGTAATTGGGAATTGGGATTTGGGATTTGGGGTTGGGGAATTTGTAATTTAGGTTTGAGAATTGGGAGAGCAGAAACAGTGCTCTGTGTGTCTGTGACTTCCTCGTCTTGCTGTTGGGAATTAGTAATTGGAAGCTTTGAATTTTCTTCCCCTTCAGCCTGCGATTTATTATGTAAAACTTCTAAAATGCGGCTGATGCGGCGGATATGGCCGGAGAAAGTAGACAAACTTTGCTGCAAAGATTGTTCGTCACCAATATCAGCCAAAATATTGTCGAACCAAGGCAATTCTACGGGTTCGCGGGCGGCAACAAACATTCCGGCTTTTGCCATTAAAGCTGCCAAGCCCAAGGTTTTGAGGGTGACAGTTTTGCCGCCCGTGTTGGGGCCGGTGATGGCGACGACGCGGATGTGCGGCCCGATCGTTAAATCGACCGGCACGACTGGAAAGCCTTGTTCGTGCTGTTGCTGCCAAACTAATAAAGGATGTCGCAACTGGCGCAGGGTAATTTGCGATCGCAGGTTGCGAATTAATAATTGACTGTTTTCTGAGTTTTCCTCATCTTCTTTATCTTCTTTTTCCTCATCTTCTTTTTCGGGATTTTTTGGTGCTAATTCTGGTTCTCCCAATTCGATAAATTTCGGCGGATTTGCTTGCAACCAAAAACTATAACGCGCTTTAGCGGCCGCTAAATCTAAAGTTGTAACTACCACCACCAATCTGTCTAAATCTGGTTTTACTGCTGCGACTTGCTCCGTGAGGGCGCGGCGGACTGCTTCTTCTTCGGCTTGTTCTTGCCGCAGCAACTGCCGCATTTGGTTGTTAAGATTGACTGTATTGTGGGGTTCTACGTATAGTGTCGCGCCGCTGGCCGAGGAGTCGTGAACGATGCCCGGTATGGCATCTTTTTGGGGAGCTTTGACGGGAATGACAAAGCGTCCGCTTCTTTGGGTAATTAGCTGTTCTTGTACGGCGTTGGATTGGCGCTGCAAAATCCCCTGCAATATTTGATAAATGCGATCGCGCAACTGTCGCATTTGAACTCTAATTCCTGCTAATTTAGGAGTGGCTCTGTCTGCTACTTGAGCGCGATCGTCTATACAGCGATGGATTTCTTGCTCTAGTTCGGGATAAGTCCGCAATTGGGCTGCCAGTTCTTTGAGCGTCGGCACATCTGCCTGAGAGTCAATTATCCGGCGCAATTGCCTTGCTCCGGCGAGGGTAGTAGCAATTGCCAGCAATTCTTCGCCGCTGAGCAAACCTTGCAGTTCGGCTCGTTGCAGCGAAGTGCCGATGTCTTGGATTCCTTCAAAACTCAAAGCACCGCCAGCGCGGCTCTCTAACTGATAAGCTTCCTGAGTTTGGGCGAGGAGTTCTGCTGTTTGAGCTTGAGTGGGCGGGATTTCGAGGTCGAGGGCGGCGGCGACGCCGAGTTTGGTGGCCGCGAAGGTAGCCAAGTGCTGACACAGGCGCTGCCATTCTAATAGTTCTAGTGTTTCGGCTTGAATCAAAGTTGAGGTGGTGTTGGTAATTGGCATTCCCAGGCGCTGACCGAGAAGGTGAATTTAACGATACTATTAATTGATTTTAAAGTTTTTTATTGTTTCCTGGGGCAATTTGAGAAAGTATCTGCGATCGCCCTCAGCAGTCTTTCGACCGCAAGCTCTGATGTAACATTAATTACGAAGGAGAAAATTTGCATTTTTGCATTACCCGTCTAAAATTATACCTTCTCGTGATACCCGTCCCCAAAAAATATGCAACTGTAGGCAAGCTCCCAACTATTATTATACACTAAGTCATTACCCATTTTTTACTCGAAAAGATAAAATCTAAAATGGTATGGGCTATTTTGGGTTTTGAGGGAGCGGGGATGGGGAGTTTTTAGATGGAATTGAACTATTTTGGAATTTTAAATCGGTCAGCGCAATTCTGGCGGTTGTATCCTAAAAAGTAATTTGTGGAGATGATAGAAGTATGGCAAAGATTCTGGCGATCATCGCGGATACTGTGACTTTTCAAGTTGTGCAAGAGTTACTCAGCCAAGAGGGACATCAGGTGAGAGTCGCTCCCGACGACAAAGAGGGTTTAGAATTGGCGAGGGAATTGTCCCCGGATGTGATAATTTGCGACGGGACTTCGCCTCAAATCAACTTTTTGGAGGTGTGCCGGCTGGTGAAAGCCGATTCCCTACGGGATAGCTTCGCTTCACGAGAATTGGCGACAGCCTATTTTATTCTGCTGACAACACCGGAGCAATTTGATGAAATTCAAGAATCGGATGCCCCCTTTGACGATTTTCTGTTTAAACCGATAGTTAAGCAGGAATTATTGGCGCGGGTGGGCGCTTCTAAGAAATCGCGCGAGTTGAGGGCGCAGTTGGCTCTCACCCAGCAAGAATTGCAACTGTCGCGCGATCGAATGCTACAAACAGAAAAAATGTCTAGTTTGGGTGAATTGGTGTCTGGGATAGCCCACGAAATTAACAACCCAATTACTTTTATTTACAGCAATCTAACTCACGTCCAAAGCTACGCTACCGATTTAATTGAACTCCTGCGATTGTATCAAAAAGAGCTAGTCAGTCCCGGAGCGGAAATTATGCAAAAACAACAAGATATGGATGTGGAATTCGTACTAGACGATTTATTAAAAATTGTGAGTTCCATGCGTACCGGGAGCGATCGCATCCGCCAAATAATCTTGTCGCTACAGGATTTTTCCCGCAGCGATCGATCGGGCTGGCAGTTATTCGATGTTTCCGACGGTTTAGAAAATACTCTGTTGTTGTTGCAGCACCGCTTGCCGGCTCGCGAGGGAAGGCGAGACATCAAGGTGATCAAACAATTCGGCAATTTGCCACAGATTGAGTGTTATGCAGGTCTGCTCAATCAAGCTTTTCTGAATATCATCAATCACGCGATCGATGTTTTAGAAGAGTCTGCTCAAGAGTTGGCAGAGTTGGAATCAATCAAATTTAAGCCTGTGATTTTGATTAGCACTCAGGTAGTCGATGCTCAGCGAATTTCGATTGAGATTGCGGATAACGACATCGCACATAGCAAAGATATCACAGCCCAAATTTCCGATCCATTTTTGGGAGCAAAACCTGCGGAACCACCCATCTCATCGGGACTTGCTCTCAGCTATCGGATAATTGTAGAGCAGCACAAAGGAGAGTTCAAGTGTTTTTCCGAACCGGGTAAAGGCACTAAAATTCAGATAGAGATTCCGCTGCGTCACAGTTAATTAACAGTATTTACCGTTGGTGGAGCGGGTTTTTGCGATTGTTGGTTTGAGCCTGAGATGATGCTGAATCCGCCCCTACAATGACTGCTTTTTTTTAAAGGTAAAATTTTGTATAGAGAAGGGCAGAAGTTATCGAAAAGAGACTTGAGGTGATATTCAATAGATTTGAAGGAGAGAGGAAGAGGGGCAACCACGGGGGGTTGCCCCTACAAAACACGGTTATGTAGATGTTGTGTGTCTAGGAGTGGAATAACTAAATGGAGACTTGCGCGCCTTGAGTATCGAGGCCGATCGCCCTTACATCTGCCTTTACCTCAAATTCCATCCAAGCAGCCGCCATTTCCCTCACAACCGCATCAGCATTAGTAGCATCCGTTAAAGCCAAAAGCGTTGGGCCGGCACCGCTAATTACCATTCCATAGGCCCCTGCATTCACGGCGGCTTGTTGCACCGCTTCATATCCCCGAATCAGAGATTGCCGGTAAGGTTGGTGAATTTTGTCTTTGAGGGCGCAGCGCAGCCAGTTTTCATTGCCAGTTTCCAAAGCCCGCACTAGCAAACCGAGGTGTGCCGCATTAAAAATCGCGTCAGCCTTGCTGTAATCTGCTGGCAAAACTTTGCGGGCTTCGGCTGTAGACAGTTCAAAATCGGGGATGGCTACCACCGGCACAATATTTGGATGCCAGGGAATATCGCAAATCTCCCAAGAACCCCCCCCCTGCCCCCCCTTACTAAGGGGGGGTGATTCTGTTAGCCCAGCTTCGTTCAGGGGGAGTGGTTCTGTTAGCCCCCCCTTGCTGAGGGGGGGTGATGGTAAAATTTCCGCATCTAAGGGTGATTGTTCTGTTAGCCCCGCTTCACGGAGAGGGAATTCTTCTCTTAGCCCCCCCTTACTAAGGGGGGGTTGGGGGGGTGCATTGCTAGCAGCGAGGCGACATCCTCCTAGTAAAGCGGGGACAACGTTGTCGGGATGTCCTTCAAGTTCGATCGCCAATTGCATCACTTCTACCTGACTCAAAGGCGCACCGGCTAACTCATTTGCACCGACTAACCCACCGACAATAGCTGTGGCGGAACTTCCTAAACCTCTAGCCAGCGGAACTTGCATATCTATATGTATCGCTACAGGGGGCGGCGATTGGTTGAGGCGATCGTATAACTTGAGAAAAGCTTGATAAGCGAGATTGCTGTCGTCTGTCTTGACTTTGGCGGCTTCTTGGCCCGTAACGGTAATTTTTAGTTTCTCGGTTGCTGAGGGTTCGAGTCGGGAGAATTGGAAGCGGTTGTAGAGGCTTAAAGCGGCGCCGATGCAGTCGAATCCTGGGCCTAGGTTGGCGGTTGTGGCGGGTACGGTAACGGTAACGGTGGAATTTTCGGGCATTTTTTGAATAGTTAATTTGGAATGTTTAACCGCCGATGAATGCGGATGAACGCAGATCGAAGGATATTATACTATGTTTTCAAAAGCACTCTATTCTTGCAGCATTTGAAGATGTTTGATAGCATCTTGATAATCGTTGGTATTGCCATCTTTTTGATAAAGTTCCGCTGCTTTTTGATAATCGGCGATCGCCCCCGGTTTGTCTTCTAAGAACTGGCGGACTCTGGCGCGGTTGTAGTAGGCGTCGCCGTAGTTGGGGTTGATTTCAATTGCGCGATCGAAATCTGCTTTAGCTGCTGGATAGTCTTTGAGATTGCGGCCGTGGATGATGCCGCGTTTGTTGTAGGCTTTGGCGTAGTTGGGGTTGAGGCGGATGGCTTCGGTGTAATCGGCGATCGCCCCTTGAATGTCTCCTGCTTCTGATTTGGCTAAAGCGCTGTTAAATAAGTCTTCAGCAGAATTTTGAACAATCGTTTTTTGACCTATTAATATTGCTGAGGATTTAGCAGAGACACCAGGGGATATATTAGCAAAGATAGTAAATATTACTAGAGGAGCAATTAAATTGTCAAGTGATGATTTCATAATTTAGGCAAAAATTCGAGCGACAGAGCAACTAAAACCAGGTAACAAAGGCGAGGTCAATTCATCAGCGCTCAACAGCGTAGCAATGAGCCTTAAACTTGCTTGTTCCCTGCGATAAACTTCTATTTGCTGCAACCGCCAATTCACAATCCAGTATTCCTGTACTCCTCGTACCGAATAGAGTCTGAGTTTCAAATCTCTATCCCGTCTTTCATTGTCTGCACCGAGGGACAATACTTCAACAACTAACTCAGGTGCGGCGGTTAAATGGCCGGCTTCGTCTAGCAAGATAGCCAAGCGTTCATTGCTAATCCAAACCACATCAGGAATAACACAATCTACATCTGTAAAAATAACTCCTGGACTAATTACTGATTCTCCTAATCCTGTTTTTTGTGACCAATTATTTAACTCTATGCAAATGTTACCACAAACTTCTTGATGATTCCAGTGTGCTGCCCATGTCACAAATAACTCTCCATCAATAATTTCGTAACGATCGCCGTTATCGGGCAATAGTTCTAAATCGGCGGTAGTCCAGCGTACTTTATCAGATATTGTCTGGCTCATACAAGCACTCTTGATAGGTGATACAAACATTCTAAACGATCGAGCTTCTTGTCGCTCCACAGCTTGAAACAATCCGGCTACACTGACTTTCGCTTTTTGCAGGCGAGACTCAGAATATTGAAACCCGCCTGGGCGCGGGTTTCGTTTGTGTAGGATCGATTTGCGATCGCCAAATTGTCCGATCGCCCAATTTAAAATTATTTAAAATTTCAAATCGCGCGATTACTTCAAAATAGTTTTAGAAGCAATCCGAGTTTTCTTGCGATCGGCTTCACTCAATTGTTCGCCTGACTGCAAACGAGTAGCAGAGGTTTGGAGCACAGTTGCGGCACTTTTATCGCCCATTTGCAGAGCAGTTTTAGCAGCAGTTTGCAGCATTGTCGCGGCACCGGCTCGATCGCCCTGTTGCAATCGGGTTTCTGCTAGTTGAGTTTGGCGGTATTTAGCCAAAGCTAAAATGTGCTGCTGTACCATCGGGTTAATTGCCGGCTGATAAACTTTCAGGACATTAGCGGAAAGTGCAACGGGATCGGAAAGCAAACCTTGACCAACACTCGGATCGTCGTAGCGAATTTGCAATTGCCCGATCGCCTGTGTACCTTCGGGCAACTGTCCAATATAAATATTAGCCAAAACTACTCGCTCTATATCCTTCATTAAATCTCCCAGGCGCACCATAAAACGATCGCCCTCTTGCTGTACCGGTAATTCGATCGTATCCGGGGCAACTTGGGCGATCGGTTTGAGTTCGGCTAACCGTACTTTTGGCATTAGCGAAAATAGCAAATAAGCATTAGTCAAACCTACACCTTGGATGCGAGTAAATAGTTTGCCAAACTCGTCAACCGCATCTTCGGGACGCTGAATGTGTGCCAGAGCACCGCCGCCAGCATCAGCAATCTTTTCCAAAATATCCTGGTTCCAGTTATCACCAAATCCCAGAGAATTTAAAGTCATGTTGTAGTCAGCAGCCAATTTAGCCAACTTCAAACAGCGGCTGTCGTCGCCGTGTTCGTTTTCGCCGTCAGTCAGCAGAAATGCCTGAGATATAGCTTCTTTTTTGCCTTTGCCCAACTCTTCAATACCTAACTTAATGCCCTCATCAATTGCTGTGCCACCGGCCGAGCGCAATTGCTCAATTTGCCGTTTAATACTGCTGGGATCTCCGACAATTTGATTGGGGACGAGGACTTTGGCTTTATGATCGAAAGCCACCGCGCAAAAGCGATCCCCGGGCTTCAACCTGTCTAGCAACCGTCCGGCGGCTTGTTTGACGGTTTCCAGGGGGCGTCCGCCCATCGAACCGCTGTGGTCGAGAATCAGGCACAGGTTTAAGGGTACGCTGGAGTCGATCGAGCTTGCCGTCGCAGACACCGAAATCGCTAGCTGGCGCTGCGTTGAGGGCGCAGCAGCGTCAAGGTTAGGGTCGTTTAAAACCGGGAGCAAACTAACTTTCATGCGGGATACCTAAAGATTGCGTTAGTATTTCTTTAAGAATAGCTCCATCAGTTCAGGCAACATTTCGGTTATGTCAGTAACCCCGGTCTAAATACACGGGGCTTGTAAGAGAAATCTGGCAAGCCATACTGACCAGACTAAGGCTTAATTGCCTACGTTTTGAGAGTCACGACACCCTGTGGATGCGTAGCTAGTCCCCTGCTCTGTCCGAAGCAATTAAGCAGTTCTAAGGTCACTGGAACAGTGTTGCAGGTCTAACAAGCTCTCGAAACATTGTCGAAGCTAACATTACCCCAGAAATGGGACGCACAACCCGTGCAAAATACTATGCGTACAGGGCTGGGAAGTTTGAGGCGGTAATTGTCCCGTTGAAAGTGCAACACAAAAGCACACACCGAGCCAACCAGTCCCAAGGCGGTAGTCAATCAAAAATGTAAAGCCGTCCTAAAAGGACGGGGTTTCAGACCCATTTTTCTGATGAACACACCCATTAAAGCAGTGCAATCGCCATACTACGGGGAAGGGAACTCTCGGACGCCACCTCCCGATTTGCCATCCCTGTTGCTGAAGGAGCGGATCGTTTATCTAGGGATGCCTCTGGTGCCTGCGGTAACAGAACTGATTATCGCTGAACTGTTGTTCTTGCAGTACGAAGACCCCGAGAAGCCGATCAAAATCTACATCAACTCGACCGGCACTTCTGGTTACAGTGGCGAACCCGTCGGCTTTGAAACAGAAGCCTTCGCTATCTGCGATACGATCAGGTACATTAAGCCGCCCGTACACACTATTTGCCTCGGTTCGGCAATGGGGATGTCTGCGATGCTGTTAGCGGCTGGTACAAAAGGCTTTCGAGCGAGTTTGCCCCACGCTTCGATTGTGTTGCACCAACCCAAGGCTTACACGCGGGGTCAAGCAAGCGACATTCAAATTCGCGCTAAGGAAGTGCTGGCAAATAAAGCGACGATGCTTGATATTTTTGCAAGCTGTACTGGTCAACCGATCGAAAAGATTACTAAAGATATGGATCGGTTGCTGTACCTGACGCCCCAGGAAGCTAAAGAATACGGTTTGATTGATCGCGTTCTTGAAAGTTCTGAAGAATTGCCGAAACCGCTGCCGGCTGGAGTCATCTAACTGGGAATTGGAAATGGGGAATGGGGAATGGGGAATGGGGAATGGGTAATAGGAAATGGGGAATGGGCATGAGTAATAATTAAGGGTTAATGGCTAGTAGTTTCTACCCTGGTTAGTTATTCAATAGTCTTTTTATGACTAACAATTCCCAATTACCGATTCCCAATTACCCATTCCCCATTCCCCAATGCCCAATACCCAATTCCCGATGCCCAATTCCCAATTACCAATTACCAATTACCAACTAAACGGAGTTCCGAATTATGCCTATCGGTGTGCCAAAAGTTCCCTACAAGATGCCGGGGGGTTATGATACTCAGTGGATTAATATCTACGATCGCCTCTACCGGGAACGGATTATTTTCTTGGGCAGGGACGTTGACGATGAAATTGCCAATCAAATCATCGCTGTGATGCTCTATCTTGATTCGGAAGATTCAGGTAAGGATATTATTTTATACATCAATTCCCCAGGCGGGATGGTGTCGGCAGGCATGGCTATTTTTGATACCATGCAGCACATTAAATCAGACGTGGTGACGATTTGTGTGGGCTTGGCTGCTTCGATGGGTTCTTTCCTGTTAGCTGCCGGTGCGAAGGGGAAACGGTTAGCTTTGCCTCACTCGCGCATCATGATTCACCAGCCTTCTGGGGGCACGCGGGGACAAGCAACGGATATTCAGATTGAGGCCAAAGAGATTCTGCGACTGCGCCACCAACTCAACGGTATCTATGCTAAGAATACTGGCAAGCCGATCGAGAAAATCGAGAAGGACATGGATCGCGACTATTTCATGTCCGCTGAGGAAGCCAAGGAATACGGCTTGATTGACAGAGTAATCGAAGATCGTCCGTAAGTTATTTTTGCGCCACCGTAGTGCGGGCAACCCTCGCACTACAACCTAGTTCGCACTAAATTTTGGCAGAATCTTTACATTTAAGGATTCTGCCATATTTAATGGTATTATAAACGCTCATTCATGCTAGATGGATATTGCAGATTATTACCGACAGTTAGGACTGAGGTCTGGTGCCAGTTTATCGCAAGTTAAGGCCTCTTATCGGCAGTTAGCGAGACAGTATCACCCCGATGTGAATCCGGGAAACGAACAGGCTAAAAATAAGTTTATTGCTATTACTGAGGCTTATAAGTTCCTGGTGAAAATTGCCCCCCACAATGTTGCGGAGTCGAAAGTTGCCAATTCAACTGTGCCGCCTACTGCGACACCGCCCGATCAGGGGGTGAAAGCTCAACCGCAGCCAGTTAAGGTGACTCGAAAAGAGGCAGCGGTTCAATCTAATGCGGATCTGTCGCCGGTAGAACAAAAGTTAAAGCAAGATGCTTATTTTGAGTTGCAGCAGTTGCTGAAATATCAGAGGTTCCCACGGGCGATCGCCTTGATTGAGGGTTTGGCCCAGCGGGTTCCCGAAGATTTGGAGGTGCGTCAGTGGCAGGCGATCGCCTATCAGCGCTGGGGACGGCATTTGATCGGAGAAAAGCAGGTTGATAAGGCGAGAATATATTTGAAAAAGGCTGTGAAAACAGATCCTCACAATCGGGCTTTGTGGGCGGAAGTTGAGCGGGATTTTCGCAGGTTGGAACAGATTTATTGAAGCGATGTTGTGTCCCCCTTTTGCAGGGGGTCTCCGTCGTAAAGTTTTAATTTTTCTAATTTTTCTAAAATAACTTGGGTATTTTCAGGTCGGTTTTCCGGTAGCGGTTCCATCAATTCGTCGATCGACTCTAGAAGTAAGGGGTCAATATCTACAGCCTGGTTCCTCCAATTAATTTTACCAGTTTTTTCATTAACGGGAAAGTCGATCGGCTCTATGCCTGTTAATAAATGTACAAAAGTACGCCCTAGGGCAAAAAAGTCCGATCTCACGCCTGCTTTACCTGCAATTTGTTCCGGTGCGGCGTATCCAGCAGAACCTATGGGTGCGGTATCTATATCTGCTTCTGTGGCGGCGCCGAAGTCAATTAATCTCAATTTCCCATTGGCTTCAACCATCAGGTTGGATGGCTTAATATCCCGATGCACTACATGATGTTTGTGGATTTCCTGCAAAATATTGGTAATTTGTTGCAGCCACTCAATAGCGAGATTTTGAGAAACGTACTGTTTTTTAGTTAAGAATTCTGCCAAGTTTTCGCCGCTAATTTTTTCCATTATCAAACAAGACAATTTCTGGAAATTATGGGGAACTTTAATTGGGAAATAACCGTCAGGTTCCACTTGCGGAACTGAACCCTTTCCCGCCAGCCAAATCAAAACTCGCGCTTCTTGCTTGAACAAGCGAACTAAATCGGGATTATGGGTGTGTTTCAAGACTTTTAAAATTTTGACAGTTCCCCATTCGTTTTCCCCGGTTCCCAAATCTTCGACTTCAAAGATGTCTGTGGGGCGTGCGGGATTGGGCGATCGCACTGGTTTAAGGATGCGATAGCGATCGGCAATTAACAAATCTGTACCGCAAGCCTGACACTTTTGAGCAGCAGCAGGATTTTCGCGTTGTTCGCATTGAGGATTGATGCAGTAAATCATACCCTTTTAGATTTTAGATTTTAGATTTTAGATTGGAAATGACTGACGCTGTATCGGTTTAGAGCTTGCTTTTGCATTCTTTTTTGGGAAGTCGTATCACTTTGATTGATAAATTAGCATAAAACACCCAGCAGTTCTGACCTTACTACTGGGTTTATATTTACCGCCCATTTGGGCACGCTATCACATTTAAGTCAAGGATTTAAGATTAATAGCATCGCGCTCTACCGATTGAGCTACCCCCCTGCGTTTGGTAGAGGGGGCTGGATATGAGCCAGCAACCTCGATGATGTTATTTTTTCCTGACATTCGTTGTAGCGATCGGCGGTGAATGCTGAGTTTAGAGTAATAGCTTGCTGTTGAATTTGTACGCAATGCTGCCTCTGCCAATTGGGCTACCCCCCTATTTTGAGTAGAAGGGACAGGAGTCGAACCTGCACTATCACATTTGTACGGTTTAAGTTGAAGTTTTAGATTGAACTTGTACTCTGTTTATATCTTAAACCATAACTATCAAAAAAGCAAGCAATCAGCGGAAAATAAATTGAAAAATTCGCTCTCCCACTCTCTGTTCCTCAACTTCAGAATTGTTAGCTTCTTCGCGGGCGAACATAACAGCTTGCTGCAAGATTTCCACCCTTTGCAGCAACTCATTGATCCGCCGTGCTGGCAAAGCTCCCGAAAACTTGACAGTCCGCCAATAGCCGATCGTAATATCTTCGTAATAAACATCGACTTGAGCCGGATGGTGTTCGGTAGCTTCAGCTTTAACGTGATTGCGCGGAGTTTTAAAAGTCTTGAGAGTTTGCACCGGTTCAGTTGCCCAGCAATCTGCCGAAGCATCGAAGTTCCAAGTCTCGGAAGCATCTAAGACTGGCAGTTTTTTGATGAATGCTTGCAAATCTGCTAACTGTTTTTCAATGAATAGCAAATAGCTGACGGGAACTTGGCTCAAAAGCACGTTTCCGTCTACAGTTACGTCCGCGCGGGCCCTACAATTTGTCCAATCTTTGGTTGCGGTTACGTCGAAGAGTTTGGTCAAAACTTCAGTCGTTTTGCGGATAATCTCTTCTGCTTTGACTTCAACTTTTTTGGACTCTGGCGGCAGTTGTTCGCCTTCTTCGTCTTTGGGGCGGTAAGTACGGGAGATTCCAGAAAGCACAGCGGGCTTCTGGAGTGCTTTTTGAGCTTCTGCCAGTTCTTGAACCGAGCGGCTTTTGATGCCTTTTTCGATCGCAATAATCTGATTTAAGCGTGCCATTGTTCGATTTTATTGACGCTGAACTCATATCAAGCCGGGTTAATACTGATCATCAAATTGTCTGTCCTGTGGCTTTTAGGGCTTTGATAACTCTCCCTCCTCAGTACAAACCTCACGATCGTTCTTTAACCAAACTTGCTCATTATGTAGTATAATACACTTCAAAATAAATTACAAGCTTTCTTTTCCAGGCGCGGTGCCAAGAGAGCCCGCCGCTACCGTACTCAGCAATTTATCTCTCAAAAACTCGGCAAAATCTCTAGCGTCGCTGCGGATCAAGTGAACCCCGTCATTGGTACGCCATTCTCGCTCTTTCGGGGGTGGCAGCCACTCAAAACGATCGGACGGAAACAGCTTTTTAACCAATTCTTGGACTTGTTTTATCCTGATTGCAGCGTTAACTCGCGACTCTTGCGGTATGTCAAATAAAACTACTTTTGCCCCGCTATTCTTGTTAATTTCGGCGATTTGACTTTTAATAAAATCAGCTTCTTTTTTTATAGCTTCGGCATCTTTTTCAGACAAAGGTTGACTTTGAATATCAACTATCGTTTGGATAGCTTTTTGCGATAATTCAGGAGTAAGATTTCGACCTTCTAATCTGTCTAGAGCCTCTCGCGTCATTTTTTGATTCTGCTTCGATCGACTTTTAAAAAAATCCACACAAATGCTAATCGGACGGTATTCCTCTCTCATCATCGGTAGATACTGGCGTAACCAATAAAAAATAGGATTATACAAAGAATCAATTAATTCTGTATCTATTTTGCGAACAATAGTATCGTTAATTTCTACCAAAACAATAGGAGGCTTGCTTTGACTTCTTTTAACTATTTCTAAACCTGTTTGGCTCGCTCCTCCCCCCAAAGCTATGCTCTTTACGCCCTCTCCAATGTCTTTAATATTAAGGTTTGCAGCTAGCGAACTACCTACCATTACCATTTTTAGATCGGAATTATCCTGATATACATACCTTTGAGTTTTAACAATATTATTTTGAAGCAGGCTAACTCCGTCGGAAGCACGCAAAACTCCGCCGCTGACGAGCACTTGATAAAAACTCATGAGAAACAGAAAAATTAGTAGCGGGCGCAAAATCGGTCGCAACTGGAATTTGACAAACATAGAACACCTTCTAGAATTGGAAATAAATAAATTGTTTCGAGCTACCACTGTTGAGGAAGATCATTGCTAGCATAATTCCTAAAGCTAAATCTTGATAAAGGCTCCAGACTTTTTGACCGTTTTTATTTGAATCCTGTTTCATGCGATTTTGCCAAGTGGGAAAATGGGGAAGGTGATAAATCACTACTGGTAGCGAAAAAATTAGCGTCGGAATAATGTGACTCCAACCGGGCTTGACTTTATAGTTGCGAAATAAAGTAACTGCGAAGTCAACCGCTTCTTCAAATCGAGGCAGTTTGAAAAGCAGCCAGCCCACGGAAACAAAAGAGAAAATTCCTAAAACGCTAAGGCTGTCCAATAATAATTGCTGCCAGATTGGTTTGGTTTTGGCTTGATTTGGTTCTTGCGATTTGTTTTTAGATTTGTCGAAGCCAAAAAAGCGTTCTACTGCTAAACCCAAGCCGTGATAAATTCCCCAAACTGCATAACTCCAAGCAGCCCCATGCCATAATCCTCCTAATGTCATTACTGTCATTAAGTTAACATAAGTTCGGATTTTTCCTTTGCGGTTTCCGCCGAGGGGAAAGTATAGATAATCTCGGAGCCAAGTTGAGAGAGAAATGTGCCACCTTCTCCAGAATTCGGAGAGGGAACGAGAGATGTAGGGAAAGTCGAAGTTGTCTGGAATTTTGTAGCCCAAAGCGGCTGCAAAACCGATCGCAATTAAGGAGTAACCGGCAAAATCGGCGAAAATTTGTATTGAGTAGCCAAACAGCAGTGTCAGGTTGGTAAGAGTTCCAAATCCTTGGTAGTAGGGAAAGCTGATCCAGAAGGTATAGTCTTTTAAGTTGTCGGCGATGACCATTTTTAGGAAGTAGCCGACAACGAGCGAGCGAAAAATGAAATTCCAAGGAATGTCTTTTAAGTATTTAGGAACAATCTGGGGATAAAAAGTCTTGGATTTTAAAATCGGGCCTGACAGTAAATTGGGGAAAAAGCTAATAAAAAATGAAGTATTTAGCAGGTGTTGGCTAAAGTTGGGCGAGACGTAAGCGTTTGATTCTGTTTCGCTTTTGTTTTTTTGAGTCAGTACGTCTACGATTAAACTTATGCCTTCAAATGTGTAGAAAGAAATGCCTATAGGCAGAGGCAATTTTAAGAATAAATAAGCAATGCTGCCTTCGGAGCGAGCAATATTAAAAACATCGGTAACAAAGTTAGTTAGCAAACCAGCGTATTTAAACAAGCTCAAAATTAATACATTGAGAACGACTCCCGATAATGCCCAAAAAAATCGCTGTTTCTTGTCAGAAATCCGGGCAACTTGAAAGCTGACTGTAGCGTTGATAATAATGGAAAGTAGCAGGATCAGCAACAGTGCGGGGGCGCTCCAACTGTAAAAAATAAAGCTGGCAATTATCAGGATGGGAACCTGCACTTTTTGCAACGGAGGAAAATAATATATGGCGAAAACAATCGCAAAAAATACTAAAAATTCAATACTGTTAAATAACATAATTTGTGATTTCGCTCTTTTACGTAGCCTGTGACCCACTATATCAAGCGCCTGGGACTCATGGCAAGAGTGGCCCAGAACCCGATCGCGATCGCGCATCCTACCAAAGTGTAGCAAATATCACTCTTTGTTAGCGCTGCGACTACCTCTTGAGATAGATGCGGAAATCCCTCTCAGGGCGCGTTGTCAGATCGGGAAACATTTCTTAACATATAGATAACAAAGGGAATCCGAGGAGACACCAAAAATCCTTAAGCCCTTGGGGTGCCCCCGTTAATCAGACTTTTCGCAAACAAGGGCTAAATCAATGAACAAGCAGCAAAACTCCGAAGTTTCAGCATTTTTGCCCATGCTCCAAAAAGGCATTTGGCTGTTTGGGATTCTCTCTTGGATATTCGGGCTGACAGATAGAACTATTGCACTATTATCTGACGGATATTTGTCGGCGATTGATATTGTCCAGCTATTTACAGCATCATTTTTCTTCATTAGCTGGCTGTTTTTAAGCCCGTTTTTGGGTCTTAACTCCCAGAGTCAGCCGAAGGAAGAAGCATCTCCCTAGTTTTTAATTGGTAATGTTAGTTTCTCGATCGCTATGAGTTTCTTCTGGGGCAAAGCGGGCCGGCCAAATGCGATCGCAAAAAAACAAAGTTCCCGCCGTCACGCACAGCGGAATCGCCAACAGATTCAACAGCGGAATGCTCACCAAACCCAAACAAACCAAACCAAAACTCCCGCTGGCCGGCAAACTAGCCCAAATGATCTCCAACTTCTCCTGAAAAGGTCGCCTCCGCCTCTCCAAAGGTGCATCTAAAAAGTCCAAACAGACAATAGTCGCGCCCAAAGCTACGCCACCCAAACTGCTAAGAATAGAGCCGACACCAGGGATAAAATTTAGCAGCAGCAGGGGTATACCGACGCTCAACAAAATTTGTAGTTTTCGCAGTTCAAAGGCGATCGCCCTTTGAATATCCCCAAAACTACTCGCCAAATTCATTGGTGCTTCTGCGGGCAATTGACCGTTCCGCAGCAGTTCCAATTGTTCGGAAAGTTTGCCGTACCACGGCGAACCTAAAATCACACCAAACTGCACTAACAAAAATCCAATTATCAGCAAAAGTCCTGACACTAGGAGTAAGCGCAGCAGCCAGCCGAAAGCAACTGTTAACACACCGAGAAAGCTCAGCCAAGCTGGAAAACTCGCAATTAGAGCATTAAATCGGACGGACAAATCGGCAACTAAAACATCTATCCCAGCCAAACTGGGAAATAGCAAGCTTAAATAAAGACCAATACCAATTATAAAATTTAGCACCACGGGAACTAATACATAAGTCCACAGCTTGGGAGTTTGCAAAATCAGCGTGAAAGCTCGCAAAGGATAGGTGAAACCTGCCAGGAGTCCAATTGGTGCGGTAATGGCGGCGTGGGCGGGGTTTGAATTTAACTGTTTTGACATATTTTCTGCTTTTGAGGACTCGACTCTATTTTCTATCATCCATTTTCCATTATTATGACTGATGAGGATTTATCGCAGGTTGCCCAAAAGTGAAGCTTTTTATTTACCATACCCCGGAACTTACGCCAGCCGACAAAATGCCGGCTTGCGCGATCGCAGTTGATGTGCTGCGGGCGACTACGACAATGGCAACGGCCCTGAATAATGGGGCGGAAGCTGTCCAAGTTTTCAGCGACTTAGATAAGCTAATGGCCGAGAGCGAAAAATGGCCCGCAGATAAGCGGATTCGCGCCGGAGAGCGCGGCGGCGGCAAAGTTGACGGATTTGACATGGGGAATTCTCCCCTCGACTGCACGCCAGAAAAGGTGAGTGGGAAGCGAATTTTTATCAGCACAACTAACGGTACTCGCGCTCTGGAACGAGTGCAAGCTGCTGCAACTGTGTTAACGGCGGCTTTGATTAACCGCAAATCTGTGGTGCAGTTTTTGTTAAGTAAACAGCCGGAAACTATTTGGATTGTGGGTTCGGGTTGGGAAGGAAGTTATTCGTTGGAAGATACGGTTTGTGCTGGTGCGATCGCCCAAAGTCTCCTGGCAGAAAGCGGTATTCCTGCAAGCGATTTTGCTGGTAACGATGAAGTATTTGGGGCTATTGCTCTTTATTTGCACTGGCAAGATAGGTTACACGAATTGTTGGAAAGAGCCAGCCACGGCCAGCGCCTCCTCGGTTTAGGTGTTATTGAAGATTTAAAATATTGCGCGCAAACGGATACTTTAGATGTGCTGCCGATGCAGCGAGAACCGGGAGTTTTGGTTAAGTCTGATTTTAAAATTCCTCAAGCTAATTTCTGGGTTCCATCTTCGGAAAAAACGGCGAATTAAATTTTTCTGCCAGTGGTGTATTAGTAAGGTGCGCGGCCGAGCACACCCTACTCGAACAACCAAAATAAAATTGGTTGGCAGCATCGGAATGCAAGTCCTCATAAAAATCAGAGGACTTGCATTCCTCACTACAGACAACGGAAGTTAGTAGTTATATCATGTCCGGTCGATTACCCGGATTCCTGTAGGGGCCCGTGAGCCAATAATATTTGCCAAAAACGGACAATCTCAAAAACCCGCCCCGGCAATTGTATTATGGGCGATCGCTCGGACATGATATTAGCGAACAAGATTTTTTTAAGAGAAAGTAGAATTAAATATACTCGGTAGGGACAAAACATTGTTTTGTCCCTAGTGTATTGCAGGCAATTGAGAATTGCTGAATTCACCGCCGAACCGCTGAATTAAACACTCGGCAATTCTGGCTGCTGCACCGGGTTCTCCCATTCGCCGCCAGCCATTTTCAGCGATTAGCTGCAACCTGTCGGGGTCGCGGAGCAAAGACTGCACGGCGCCGGCAACTTCAGCGGGATGTTTGACTAAAATTAATGACGGGCCTAACAGGCGACTTTGAGCTTCTGCAAAGGCGGGAGTAAATTGCGGGCCGTTTCCGGGAATGGCGATCGCCGGTTTTCCTAAACCTACAAATTGTTCTGTAGCCGTTCCGGCCATTGCTATTGCTAAATCGGCTTCGTACAAACAATCGTTAAAACTTTGCTGAGTTAAAATCATCGTGGCGTTTCTCTGCACAAATGTCAAGGGCAATAGCAAATTAGGAGATTCTTTTTGAATTTCTTGAGCGCTTGAAACAGGAGGTAGCAAAATACTTCCTTCTCGCCGCTGCGTTCTAGTTTCGCCGTCTTGTCGCCAGCCGAAAAATTCTAAACTAGGTCGCAAAGCTTCTAAATTTAACTCAGGAGAAATGGCTCCAAAAAATAACAATTTGCGATCGGCAAACAGCGATAAAATTCCGGCTACAGCCTCTACTATTAGCAGCCAATTAGCATAGGCTTCCGGCGCTCTAGAACCGGGGAGTAAGGTGATGATGAGCGATCGCTCCATTTCCCGAAACTCTGCGTCAGGGCCGTAAAAACCGGCGGGGCTTTCCGGTTCGAGTCCGTCCATCATCGGGTTTCCGAGATTGTAAGCGGGAATTCCCAGCTTTTGTAAAGTCTCGGCGGTTAGCGCGTCCCTGGCAAAAATGGCTCGACAGCGCGATCGAGTCATCAACCAACGCTCCCAAGGCAAATAAACCGATCGCGACCAATTCCACCCACCGCTTACCCTGGATTTGCGAGCCAGAGGCCCGTCCTCGTCCCGCAAATAATACTCGGACTTGGCAGTACCGACAAAGGCATAGGGCGCGCCGCTGAGCCAAGCAAACAGCAGCGGTACAATATCCCCGCAGGCTAAAATAACGCCGTCTTGATTCCCAGACTGTTGTTGGCTTCGCACCCAAGCGCGGATGGCTTTAAACTGAGCGATGGTCAACTGCAGCAGGCCGCCTTTGACATCGCGCAAAAATTCCCTCCCGTCCATGTAAATAAAGCCGCCCGAAGGCATCCGCTGCACCGGGCCGATGATGCGGGCGTTTTCTAGTTGAGCGAAAGCTTGCCCTTCACCCACTAGCGGAAACACGGCTAATTCTGGCGGATGCGGGTGCTGTTGCAGTTCCTGCAAGATGCGAAGGGCGATCGCGTCTTCTCCGTGGCCGTTACTGAGGCAAAGTAATTTCAATCCCAACTCTCTCAAAAACTGTCTCTCATATTATCGGGCATTGGGCATCGGGCATGGGGCATGGGGCATGGGGCATGGGGCATTGGGCATACCTCACCACGCTTGAGAACTACTATATAGCGGAAAAAATGAAGTAAGTAGACCCGTGCGAGTCGGGGACTTTTTGGTAAAATAGCAGATTAAACTCCTATTTTATAGGTAAAATTGGATGGTACAAACCCTGCCAAAATCTTTGACACTCCAAGAGTTTCTGAAGTTGCCAGAAACCAAACCAGCCAGCGAGTACATTGACGGTGAAATCATTCAAAAACCAATGGCTCAAGGAGAACATAGTGTCATTCAAGGCGAGTTGACAGGCGCTGCTAATACTGCTCTTAAACCTCAAAAGGTGGCGCGAGCATTTCCAGAACTACGGTGCATTTTTGGCGGTCGAGCGATCGTTCCAGACGTGACTGTATTCACTTGGGAACGCATTCCCCGTAAAGAAAATGGTGGTGTGGCAAATGTGTTTGCGATCGCCCCGGATTGGACAATTGAAATCCTCTCCCCCGACCAAAGCCAAACTAAAGTTACTAAAAATATTTTACATTGTCTCAAACACGGAACTCAAATGGGTTGGTTAATCGATCCAGAGGAGCGATCGGTGTTTGTATATCTGCCGACTCAATCAACGGAGGTGTTTGACGAACCGGAACAGTTAGTGCCCATGCCATCTTTTGCCAGAGAATTGCAACTGACAGTAGGAGAATTATTTGGTTGGCTATTAGAGTGATATCATGTCCGATCGAGCGACCGCACATGATATCACTACTGACCACTGACTACTGACTACTGACCGAAAGCATCCAGGATACAAGCCCCCGGATTCATTCCTTCGCAGACTCAGGACCCAGAAATAAAAAACCTGTATCCGAGAAACTTGGCCCCCGAATTTATCCGTGGAGTCAATACTTCAATTCTTTAATCTAAAATCTAAAATCTAAAATCTAAAATCGATTGACTACTGACCACTGACTACTGACTACTGACCATCGATATATTGGTTTAAAGTAGTCCGAATGTGTTTGAGCTGAAATCCCTTAGCAAGTTGGCGCAGCTTCGAGACCAACGGCACTAAATTAGGTTCTAAACTCTCCAGCTTAGCACTCTCCTCAAAAATTTCTTCAATGTCACCCATAGCTGCGAGTTTCAAAAGTTTTGCTACTGACTCAGAAGCCGCAGGTAACAGAGAAGAATAAGCAGGAAAATCAGAGGCTGGTGACAAACTGGGAGTTTTGCGCTTTTTGTTTTCCGAAGATTCCCCATAAATCCATTCTAGTCCCAAACGCACTCGCAACTGTTCCAAAAAGTGGTTTGCTTCGATCGGTTTGGGAAGAAAAGCATCGTACCCTGCGAGGATGCTATCTTGCTGCGTAGCCTCGAAAACGCTAGCTGACATAGCGATTAACACAACATCTTTTACTTCCGGCAACTGCCGCAGTTTTCTTGCAGTTTCTAAGCCATCCATTACAGGCATCCGCAAGTCCATTAAAATCACATCCGGTTGAAATTCAACTATTTTCCAGAGGCATTCTTGCCCGTTTTGGGCCTCTGCAACCTCAAATCCCAAACGCCGCAGCAGCCTGCACAACAAATCGCGATCCAGTTGATTGTCATCCACGATTAGCACTTTCCGCTTGTTGCCGATAAAACCGACAAGCCAGCGTTTTTCCTGCAAAGGAGACACCTCCAAGTACCGTTTAGCTGCTGGTAATTCTAAATCTACCCAAAAAGTGCTGCCTTTTCCCAAAGTGCTGTGGACGCGAATTTCGGCACCCATTAGTTTCGCTAATTTCTGGCTGATCGAGAGTCCGAGACCTGTACCTTCAACAAATGTATTGCCTCCTACTTGGTGGAAAGGCAAAAATATTTCTTCTAACTTGCTTTGGTCTATGCCCGTGCCAGTATCCTCGACTTGAAAGCGGATTTTTAAAGCGTGTTTGGCTGCGATCGCATTGTGGGCGAAGCGCATATAATTTTCTTTCAGTTCCGAACTCAAAGTCGAGAACTCATAATTTTCTCCTTGCCCTCGACTCCAGGCCTCTGTGCCGACATAGCCGACTTTGAAAGTCACACCGCCACTGTTAGTAAATTTAACGGCATTGCTGAGTAAATTTATGAGAATTTGGCGCAATCTTTTTGGATCGACACGAACACGGCTAGGCAGGGGAGAGACTTGTTCGTAATTAAATAAAATTTCTTTTTGAGAGGCCCGCATCTGAAAGAGATCGGCAATGTTTTTGATAAAATTTATAAAATTTAACTCTTCCGGGTAGAGTTCCATTTTTCTAGCTTCAATTTTGGAAAGATCTAAAACATCGTCGATTAACATCAGCAGGTGTTGACCGCACTGTTGAATATTGCTGAGACTTTCTTGCTGATCTGAGCTTAAGTCTTTGTCGGTTTTGAGGATTTGAGCGTAACCTAAAACGCCGTTTAAAGGCGTGCGTAGTTCGTGGCTCATGTTGGCAAGAAATTCGCTTTTGGCGCGGTTGGCGCTTTCTGCGGCTAATGCAGCTTGTTGGAGGGCAGATTCTGCAAGTTTGCGATCGACAATTTCGGTTTGTGCTTGTTGAAATAGCGTCGATTGCTGGATCGCGATCGCCAATTGCACGCACAATTGCCGGAGGGATTCTATTTCTGAGGAATCCCAGGGACGGGGGCCGCTGCAATCCTGGGCGATCAGCAGTCCCCAGAGCTGATTTTCTGCCGTCGGTTGGACTTGGGAAATGCTTTCTCGTGCTTGTAAAATCGGCACTATTAAGTTAGCTTTTACTTCAATTCCTTCGAGAAATTTCATGTGGCATTCCGTCAAATTTTCCCGGTAAATATCTGCCATTGATCTAATACAGCCTTGCTGATAAAAATCAACAAATTTTTCTCTAAAACAGCCATCAACATTATTAAGATTTAACAGCGAAATTCTATCTTTGGCTACGGATTCGACAACTACCCGACCGCTCCAGTCGGGATTAAAGCGGTAAATAACTGTGCGGTCTGTTTGCAAAAATTGCCGCACTTCTTCGACAGCAGTTGTCAGGACTTCTTCTAAGTTTAGGGAAGAGCGAATGCGATCGAGCATGGCAACTACTAGCCGTTCTCGCCTTAATTGCTGCTGCAGGATCATCTCCGCTTGTTTGCGTTCGGTGATGTCGGTAATTACTCCCACTAACCCGATTAAATGACCAGTTTCATCTTTAATGCCGTCGGCGCGAAATAAAGTTGTTACCAGTTCGTTGTTTTTACTGTTGATTTTGAGTTCGCCTTGCCAAGATTTGCCTTGACGGATCGTTTTAAACATTTCTAGCAGCACTTTAGTTTGGGGGTAAAGTGCTGTTAATCCGCCTGCTGTGTTTAGTTCTTCTGCAGTGTAGCCGTACTGTTGAACAAAGGCTTGATTGTGGTAGAGCGATCGCCCTGTCAAGTCAGCAATGCCGATCGCATCGCTGGTGCTTTCCACCGCTTGAGTAACTCGCAGCAAATCTAATTCTGCTTGTTTGCGATCGCTAATATCAGTAATAGTGCCGATATAGCCTTTAATTTCCTGCTTGTCTCCGATTTCTGCAATTGCCTGACCTATCACCCAAATTACACGACCGTCTGGACGCTGAAAGCGGTATTCTGATTTAAAAGGAATTTTCTCAATAATTGCTCGATGCCATTCATTTTTCACCCGATCAACATCGTCGGGATGTATGGCATTCATCCAGCCAATTTCTGCTGCTAATTCTGCATTTAATCCCGTAATTTCGCTCCACCGTTGATTCACATAAAGGCAATTTCCCAAGGTGTCGGTGTGAAATATGCAAACTGGCGATGCTTCTGCTAAAGTTTGGTACCGGCGCTGGCTCGATCGCAGGGCTGATTCTACCTGTTTTCTATTAGTTATATCGCGGACTATAGAAATGATTTCGCCACCGACAAGCATTGTCAGCGACAATTCTTGAGGGAACTTAGTACCGTCACGGCGCTGACCGATTGCTTCTATATTGCAGTACCCTTTTTGCAGAAGCATCGGCATTATTTGTAATTCAAAAAATATATTTTCTGCTTTGCTGTAGAGCATTTTCCATTTCTTCCCATACATTTCGCTAGGGCTAGCCAAGCCGTACATTTTGAGATAAGCGTCGTTGGAATAAATACATTCTTTATTATTATTAAAAATAGCGATGCCGTCATAAGCAGCGGCCATTGCTACTGCTTGTCGCTGGAGTTGAGACTCTGCTTGTTTACGAGAGGTAATGTCGTGACCGACTGAGTAGATTAAACCTTCTTCGCTAAATGGCGATGCCGTCCACAGGAAGCATTTGTAAGAACCGTCTTTGCAGATGTAGCGGTTTTCAAAGGAGATACTGGACGTACCCGCTATTAGTTTTGCTCCTTCGGCTGCGGTGGCTTTTCGATCGTCTGGATGAACAAATTCGATCATTGGCTTGGCAAACAATTCACTAATACTGTAGCCTAAAGCTGTTGACCAAGCTGGGTTTAAACGTTTAAAATGGCCGTCAAAACCTACAATGCAAAGCAAGTCTAAGGAGATGGTAAAAAAACGATCGCGCTCTGTTTGGGCCTGCTTTAATTCAGTGATATCCATCACTAAACCGTCCCAGAGAATATCGCCTTCGCTGCCAGATTTGCTCTCATTATTGAGCCTTTCTGGTCTCGCAGCTCCTTGCAGCCACTTAACTTTTCCAGATGGCAAAGTCTGTCGCCACTGCTGCTGCCAAGGTTCCAGCGTAGTAGCTGAAATTGCCATCGATGCTTTTAAATCTAAGAGGTCGTCTGGGTGAATTCCATTGGAAATTAGTTCCGCATTTTCCTCTATGGCTTCGGCCTCTAATTCGTAGAGTTGCCGGCTGCCTGAAGAGATGTAGGGGAAAGACATTTTTCCAGTGGCTGACCTTCGTAATTGATAAATTGTTCCCGGCAGGTTAGCTACCAATTTTTGAAAGCGAGCTTCGCTTTGTTCCAGGGCTTTTTGTTGTTGTCTGTATTCGGTAAAATCTCTAATTGTACCCACTATTACTTTACTGCCGTCTGCTATTTGGAAGACGCTTTTTTTGGTAGAAATTATGTGTTCTTTCCCGGCCGAGTCTGTGAATTGTTCTTCGGTTTCCCAGCAGATACCCGTTGTCAATACTTCTTCATCTTTTGTCCAAAAAACAGCAGCTTCTGATTGGGGAAAAAAGTCATAATCTGATTTGCCGATCAGTTCTTGCCGCGATTTGCCGACCAACTGACAAAAAGCATCATTTAATATCATCCAGCGGTGTTGCTCGTCTTTGACAAAAATTGGGTCGGGCGTAGCATTTATGGTGTGGTTTAAAAATTCTTCTGACGCTTTCAGTTTGGCTTCGTAGCGGTAGCGATCGCTCACGTCCAACACTACTTCGATTATCCGGTCGATAGACCCGTCCATGCGGCGGATGCAGCGCCGGGAAACTCGCGTATGAACTATTTCGCCATTTTTTCTGAGCCACCTTTTGTCTGAGATGTAACCGTCGAGCCTACCTGCTAACATCTGAGAAAAATTTTCACAATTAGCCTCCAAATCCTCTGGATGAGTCAACTCTAGCCAATTCTTTTGCACGAGTTCGTAGCGCTCATACCCCAGCAAATTGCACAGGGCATCGTTAACTTCTATCCAGTGGCAATTTAGAGGAATTTCGCTGTCAATAATTGGAGCGATGATGGCAATGCCGATCAGGGAATTTTCCACCACCGATCGATATTTTTCTTCACTTTTTCGCAAAGCATCTTGACTGTTCTGGCGTTCTATGGCGTAACGGAGCGATCGAATTAACAGTTCGCTGTCGATTTTTCTTTTTACCAAATAATCCTGTACGCCGACCGAAATCAACCGCAGGGCAAGTTCTTCGTCGTTTTGGGCGGTCAGAACTACGATCGGCACATTTACCCCGTACTCTTGTACCCGAGCCACCGTCTCGATTCCCAGACTATCTGGCAGTGAAAGGTCTAATAAAATTATGTCAAAAGTTTCTTGATTCAATCGCTGCTGCGCTTCGCTAAGGCGCTCTACTTTCGTCAGCACTATACGCTGCGCGCCGCCAATTTCTGACAGCAAATCTTCAATCAGCTCAGCTTCATGAGGGTTGTCTTCTACTAACAGAACTTTAAAGCAGATAGGAGGCAAAGCTAAGTTAAAAACTGCTTTCATAATATTTATTTATCAAAAAAATGGTAAACAACCTTGAATTTTACCTTTTATTTTCAGGGCAGTTATTCAATTGCCCGTACACATATATCGATCCTAAGATTGCGGTGCGATCAAAAAGTACAAAAATTTTGTCTACTTATTATTGTATCACGCACTAAGTATACTGTCAACGCCAAACGTTTTTCCTTCTAAATAGCAATTTATACCAGTTAAAAAAAGAATCCAAATATAGCCTAAATTCTCAGCCAAAATTTCACCATAATTACCAATTTTTTACTTATTTTCTTTGCCATAAAAAATGGTGTTAACTTGTAGAGCGTACTTTCTATTCTCTGACTTAAAATATAGAAAGTAATTAAGTTTACCTACCTTATAGCTCATACCTTTTGCCGACAGGATGTCTCGACTAAGCGAGAGTAAAGTGAAAAGTTGAACCTTGCTCCGGTTCCGATTCCACCCAGATACATCCGCCGTGAAGTTCCACAATTTTTTGACAAATTGCTAAACCAATACCTGTCCCCGAATATTCTCTTTGAGTGTGCAAGCGCTGGAAAATTTGAAAGATGCGTTTTTGATGCTGGGGAGCAATCCCAATTCCATTATCTGAGACAGAAATTAACCACTTTTTCTCCTGTTTGCAAGCGGTAATATGAACCACAGGCGGTGCATCGTGGCGATATTTAATCGCATTGCTGACTAAATTTTGAAATAGCTGCACGAGTTGAGAAATATCCCCCATTACCGCGGGTAATTCGCTGTAGGTGACAACGGCTTTAGTCTCGTGGAGCGCCCCTTGCAGGTTCGCGAGTGCTTGCTCGACTGCATGATTGCAATCTGTCAGTTGAAAAGGTTTCCGACTCCGGCCCACGCGCGAATATTCGAGTAAATCGTCAATTAAAGTTTGCATTCTGGTGCAGCCCTGAACGATATTACCGATAAACTTACTACCTTGGCTGTCGAGTTGGTCTTTGTAGCGTTTTTCTAAAAGTTGAGCGTAACTGGCAATGGTTGCTAAAGGCGCTTGCAAGTCGTGAGAAGCCACATAAGCAAATTGTTCTAGTTCTGCATTTGAACGCGCCAATTCTTGGTTAGATTTTAAGAGAGCAGATTCGGCGCGCTGGCGGTGCGATATCTCTTGTTGGAGTACCAAATTTTGCTCTTGCAGAGCTTTTTCAACAGCGCGACGGGTGCTGATTTCTTGTTGCAAGATTTGGTTTTTTTCCTGAAGAGTTTTTTCGACTGCTAAGCGGCTCGTGATTTCTTCTTGCAGCAGCATATTTTGTTCTTTTAGCTGCTTTTGTAAATTCCGCAGGCTGAGGTGACTTTCGATGCGGGCAAGCACTTCTTCAAACTGAAAAGGCTTGCTGATATAGTCAACAGCTCCCACAGCAAATGCGTTTACTTTGTCGAATACTTCATCTTTAGCGCTGATAAATATTACCGGAATTTCGCGAGTTTTCGCTTCTAATTTCAAGTGCTGACAGACTTCGTAGCCGTTCATTTCTGGCATCATTATGTCGAGCAAAATCAAATCGGGTGGATTAGAATTGCAGGCTCTCAGAGCCATTTTTCCGTTAATCACGCAGCGCGGTGTGTATCCCCTCTGAGTCAACATCGTAGACAACAGACGCAGGTTTTCTGCGGTATCGTCTACTACTAAAATGTTTCCTAACGGCGTCTCTAATTGCTGATTGTTCATTGATTATTTCCCAGTTCCTGTTTTCTTCACAAAAAATGTTTGCAGCTATTTTATTTAGGACTTACGAAAAACACCCGGTTTCTAGTAGGAATATTGGGGAAAGAAAACGAGGAATCCGCTCATAAACCGGGTGTTTAGCCGTTTGTGCACAAGCAAGTCCTGTTATTATTCGTTTACAAACCCTCAAATCCCCAGCAGCAGAGTCAAAGCATTATTGTCCCAAGTCAATCCTTTGTCTAAAACGTTAAATCCCGCGACTTTGCACATAGCTTCTAAAGCAGTAGCTGTAGGTAGCCACCACCACGGCGCAAAGTCGTTGATGTCAAAAACTGCTTTTTCAGTTATCCCTATAAGTGGGTTGTTGTTGAGGTATTGCTGCCAGTATGCTGTTAAAATAGCTCGTTCTGCGTCGTCCAAAGCGGGAATAAACATTACTCCCGAAGCTGGAATTTCATAGCGTCCCAACTCATTTTCTATCACTTCTTGAGTAATAGCTGAAGTGAAAACTAAATGCTCGCGAGTTATCTGACGCAAGGCAACTAAAATCTGTAACGGATGCGGGTGATGGTACAACACTCCTGCACAGTGAACTACATCGTAAGGCTCGCCAATGTCGGCAAGCTGAATCTGAGTGATATCTTGATTGATACAGTGATAATTAGCAATATTTAAACTTGTCATGCGATGGTGAAAATCTTGCCACCAGTGCATGGATGCCGGCATGGCATCAATCATTGTCAGACAAACTGCACCGTATTTGCTAGCTACAGATACTTTTTCGCTGACAGTTCCCCACAAGCCACCGACTTCTGCAAAAGTCTTGCCTTTGGCGACTCGGGCAATGTAACGATCGCGAATATCCTTAGCTTCTAACTCTAATAATAGAGTAGATTCCCCTGTTTGACGCTGTTTTTCTAAAAGATCCTCTAATTTTTGGGATATTTGAGGATCTTTTGGTCTAATTTCTAATGCCATCAAGTACAATATTATGGCTTCGTTAAGCCGATCGCTCTCCGCAAACTTTTGGGCTATTTCGCAGTAAAATTCAGGAGCGTGCTGCGGCTGCATTTCGTGGTGATAGTAGCTAGTTGCTACATCTGAATCTACCGGAGTTCTTTTAATTAGAGCCTCACCTAACTTTATGTAAATTCCCGGTAGAGACGGCTCGATTTGAAGCGCACAAAGGTAGGCGGAAACAGCATCGTTCCATGCGTGATTTTCACTCAAAGCATCGCCTAAATTGTAATAAGACCAAGAAATACGGGGATTAAGTTCAATAGCACGTTGATAAGCGGTAGCTGCGGCTTTCCACTGTTGAGTTTTCAACAGCGCTTCTCCTAAATTGTGGTAAGTCCAAGAGAATTCTGGATTGAGTGCGATCGCCCGCCGATAAGCGAGTGTTGCTTCGGCAAACTTGTGAAGTTTAACTAAAGTCAAAGCTAAATTATAATGAGACCAAAATAAATCCGCATTTAGTGCGATCGCCCGTTCGTATGCAGCCTCAGCTTCTGACCACTTGTCGAGTTTAAAAAGAGCATCTCCTAACTGGTGAAAAGCTGCGAAAAAATTCGGGTCTACTTCAGTAGCGCGCTGGTAAGCTGCGGCGGATTCAGACCATTCTTCTAATCGATCGCAAGCTGCACCGATGCTGTAGTAAGACCAAGAATAATCCGGGTTGATTTCAACAGCCGTGCGGTAGGCGATCGCAGCTTCTTGCCATTTTTCTAAATTGAGCAGCACGCTGCCTAAGTTGTAGTATGACAAAAAAGAATTGGGATTTAAATCAATACTTTTTCGGTAGGCAGCCTCCGCTTCGCGCCAGAGTTCCTTAGCTTGCAAAACATTGCCTAATTTGTAATAAAAATCCGAAATCTCCGGCTGGAGTTGAATAGCTTTGCGGTAGTGAACAATAGCTTCGTCCCACTGTTTCAGCTCGCTAGCAGCTTCGGCTATTTTGCAATAAGCTTCGCAAAAACTAGGGTTTAAAAAAATGGTGCGATGGTAACAAACTAGCGCTTTTTCGGGCTTATTTTGTGCAAGCAATCTATTACCCAAATCTAGATATTCTTCCGATATTTCTATTGGCTCCAAGATGAGTGCTTGATACCAACAGTCTGCTGCTTCTTCAGCTTGACCGAGTTGGGTAAATATCCGGCTCAAATTACGGTAAAATCCTGCAAAGTCCGGTTGGATGGAGATGGCTTTTTGGTAACAGGCGATCGCCTCTTGCCACTGTTCCAAAGTAGCGCAGAGAGTGCCGAGGTTAGCAAAAGCTTCGGCAAAATCGGGTTGCAGGGCGATCGCAACTTTATACCAATACCTTGCGTCTTCTAGTTTACCCTGAGCTTGCAGCGCCTTCCCCAAGGTCTTGCAAGTCTCTGCAGAGTTGGGTTCAGATGCCAAAACTTGTTGGCAAAGTGCGATCGCCCGATCGAAGTTGCCTGTAGCTAAATAAAGTTCTGCCTGTTGCTGAAAATTCACCTGCGCTGTTTCTGAATTCATTTTTTCTTTTCCTTTTGAGTAATCATTACCTGTAAGATTATATGCTACAATTTGCCAAACTTCAAGTTTCTGTAAGTAGAGCTAGCGAGCTGAGAATAGTGCTGAATGTCCGTGAGATTAATATAAACTAGAGAGTAATAGGTTAACAGCGAGCTAAATAATGTCAACAGTCAATCCAACACCGCTAATCAGCGTAATTATACCTGTATATAATGGATCTCGCTACATCGTACAAGCGGTGGAGAGCGCCCTAGGTCAAACTTTTACTAATTTGGAGATTATAGTTGTAGACGATGGTTCTACCGATCGCACGCAGCAAGTATTGCAGCCTTATTTTGACAGAATTCGCTACATATACCAGGAAAATCAAGGAGCAGCAATAGCTCGTAATCGTGCTTGCCAGCTAGCCAAAGGCGAGTTTTTAGCTTTTCTAGATGCGGATGACTATTTCCTACCATCCAAGCTAGAGAAACAGGTAGCTTGCTTTGACGCTGACCCCACATTAGATATGGTGCAAACAGGTTGGCTCATGGTCGATGAAACCGGGCGAGAGATTTCTGCCGTCAAGCCTTGGCAGCAAGCGTCTAAATTAGATTTAGAAAGCTTTATTCTATATAAATGTGTGCGCCCAAGTGCCATGCTACTGCGGCGTAAGTGGTGGGAATACTTGGGCGGTTTCGATGCGGGGCTTCCGCCTACGGAAGATTTAGACTTTGCCTTGCGTTTAGCTTTAAAGGGGTGCAAAGCAGTTTGGTTAGAAGAGACACTTACCTGTTATCGCCAGCACGATACCAATCTCATGTCAAGCGGTTTTCCGCTAATGAAGAATACAGAAATTCTGATGGAAAAATTCTTTGCTAGACTTGATGTGCCTCAGTCAATCCGCCAGTTAAAAAACCAGGAACGCTATCAATGCTTGGTGTGGATGGCATGGCGGATGTATCGCGGCGGTCATCTAGCAGAGATGGCCCCGTGTTTGGAAAAGTCATTGCAATATACCCCTTTTTCGCCCACGGAAACAGTCTTGAATTGGCTGGAAACTTTTCATAGCCTTTCTGAAGAATACGGTGACAATTTTGACGGTTATTCCCTGAGTCAGTTAGGGGAATGGCAAGATATAATTTTGATGGTTATGACTAATCCGCCCCAATCCCAACAGAGTTCTATTTCCACACCTTCAAAACCACGTGAAGCGAAGCTATCCCGTAGGGAAACGCACATTTTACTCTACAACGCCGACGATCCGGGCGTGGGAGGATTAGCGCAGTACAACCATGCTATTCTCTGTCAGTTAGCCTTGTTGGGCTATCGAGTCACTTGCGTGCAAACCAAACATTCTAGCCCCTTGCTTGAGCGAGAACGAGAGTTAGGTATAGAACACTTGTGGCTCGATTTTAGCAGCCATAGAGATTTAGCGCGGGTATTAAGAAATACTGAGGATGGACAAGAGATTTTTTCTACTAATAAACCCGATCTGATTATTTTTAGCGATGGCTGGCCCTATTCCAATTTTGCAGTTAAACAGGTAGTTATTCAGATGGGAATACCATACATGATGTTAATCGGGTTAGTCATGCCAGATCACGCAAATTTTGCCTACGGGGATGTAGTGCCTTATCGAGAGGGAGTGCTGTATCAGTGCCTGCAAGCTAGAGCCGTGATTGTTTTGGCTTACGAACATTTGAATTTATTGTGCCAACATTTCAAGTTGCCAAAAGAGCGAGGACAAGTGATTTACTTGGGGCGCTCTCCTGAATATTTTGCACCTCCTAATCCTTCGGCTCGCCAACGCCTGCGGCAAGAGTTAGAAATTCCTGAAGATGCGATTGTCTGTTTCACATCTGCTCGATTGGCACCCGTTAAAGGGCATCGATATCAGATCGAAGCAATCAAACAGTTGAAGCAGTCTCCGGTGTGGTCTAAACTTTATTTTGTCTGGGCGGGAAATGGCGAGGGAAGCTATAGGGATCTAGAAAGAGAATTGAGGGAAGCTGTTAGAGAGTTAGGAGTGAGCGATCGCGTGAAGTTGATCGGACAGCGCTGGGATATCCTAGATTTACTGGATGCTAGCGACATATTCATTTTGACATCTCTCGGCGATGCAGCACCTTCTTTTGCAGTCATGGAAGCGATGGCTAAAGGATTGCCCGTAGTTGCTTCGGCAGCGGGCGGGATTCCAGAAGGACTCGGCGATACTGGGAAGTTGTTGCCCGATCCGAATACCGATCCCGAAGGCACAGCGAGGGAATTGGCGGAAACTGTAGAAGCTTGGGCGCTGAATCCAGAATTGCGCCGCCAAATCGGTCAAGCTTGCAAGCAGCGGGCCGAGAAAATGTTCAAAGAGGAGCGGATGCTCGCAGAGTCTGTTGAGGCGATCGAAAAAGCTTTACTTTCCGATCGCGAAAAAGATCAATTTGTTACTCAAAAACAGGTGCAGGAGTGGATGGCGAAGGTAGAAAGCCGGGTGCGCTACAGCTTTTTAGTGTGGAAGGGGTGGCACGCTTACTGTCAAGAAGATCTCATCGGGATGCAGAAGTGGCTTCAAGAATCTTTGCAGTGTACGCCTTTTTTGAGTACAGAAACGCTGTTAAACTGGATAGAATTTTTTGGTAATTTTTCGTCAGCTAAAGGGCATTATTTAGATACATATTCTCTAACTAATTCACCCGAATGGCAACAATTAGTCGAGGAAGTACAGGGTATTGAATCTGTATTTTATGCACGCTAAAAGACCAGATTTACATTTCAAATTCAGATGGCTGTCAGCAGTAGAATTGCATCTGTCTTCTGCCTTCTGCCTTCTGCCTTACCTCCGTTACCTCCGTTACATCCGTTTCATAATCAGTTGCCGAACCCTTCCTTATCACCGATAAAACTCATGTCAATAGCAAATCCGACACCGCGAGTAAGTGTAATTATTCCAGCATATAATGGCGATCGCTACATCGCGCAAGCGGTAGAAAGCGTCATCAGCCAAACCTATAAAAACTGGGAAATTATCGTCGTAGACGATGGCTCAACCGACGACACCCGCCAAGCATTGCAGCCTTATTTTGACAAAATTCGCTATGTTTATCAGGAAAACCAAGGAGTAGCTGCCGCCCGCAACCGAGGAATTCAGGAATCCCGATGTGAATTAATTGCTTTTTTAGATCAAGATGACTTTTTCTTGTCCGATAAGTTAGCTGGACAAGTTGCGTTATTTGACGCTCAGCCATCACTAGGAATTGTCAATAGCGGCTGGCGTTTAGTGAACGAGCAAGGAGAGACAATTTCTGATATCAAATGTTGGGAAGATTTCCCAACATTAAACTTGAAAACATGGATAGTACAGATGCCCGTACTTCCTAGCGCCATGATGTTTTGGCGAAAGTGGTTAGAAAAGGTAGGGGGATTTAACTCAGAGTTTAATTCCGTAGATGATGCCGATTTAGTATTGCGTTTAGCATTGTTAGGTTGCGAATCTGCTTGGCTACCCCAGGTGACCGTATGTTATCGCCAGCATGACAAAAATGTGTCAATTAAAAAATCGATCGAACAAGCAAATCTGTTTATTAAATTAAAACAAAACTTATTCAATAAACCCGATTTGCCACAGCACATCCGCGACTTAGAAAATCCTGCTTTCTACGAAGCACTGACATGGATGGCATGGCACTTGTACTATACCGGCTATCCGGCGTCAGCGGTTGAGTATTACCAAAAATCTTTCGCTTATACTCCTTACTCTGCTAAAAAAACCGTAAGAGATTGGATAAATCGTCTGGGTGCTATTGCTAAAGCTTACGGATTTCCCCTAACTATGCAATCATTAAGAAACTTACCAGAATGGCAAGACTTAATTTCTAATATAATTCCCCAAAAAGCAGCACGAGTCAGCGTAATTATCCCGACATATAACTGCGATTGCTATATAATTAGAGCAGTAGAAAGTGTGATAGACCAAACTTACCAAGACTGGGAAATTATTGTCGTAGATGACGGCTCGACCGACAACACTCGCCAAATCTTAGAGCCTTACGGCGATTTCATTCAGTACGTTTATCAAGAAAATCAAGGGGCAGCAATAGCTCGGAATCGGGGCTGCGAACTAGCCAAAGGCGAATTTTTAGCTTTTCTCGACAGCGACGACTTCTTCCTCCCAGAAAAACTCGAAAAACAAATTGCTTGCTTTGACGTTGACCCCACATTAGATTTGGTGCAGACAGGTTGGCTGATAGTTGACAAAAAGGACGAAGGCATCTATGGAGTAAAGCCTTGGGAAGAAGCACCCTACTTAAATTTACAAAGCTTAGTTTTGTACAAATCAGTCCGTTCCAGCGCCCTGATGCTGCGGCGAGAGTGGTGGGAACGCTTGGGGGGTTTCGATCATCGCTTGCCGCCAACCGAAGATTTAGATTTTGTCCTACGTTTAGCTTTAAAAGGCTGCAAGTCAGTTTGGTTAAAAGAGATATTAACCTGCTATCGCCAGCACGACAGTAATCTCATGTCCAGCGGATCCAAAGTAATGAAAAATATGGAAATTGTGATGGAGCAATTTTTCGCGCGGCTAGACTTACCTCAGTACCTCCGCGACTTGAAACGCGCGGAACGTTACAGGTGTTTAGTATGGGTAGCGTGGCGGATGTACCGTGATGGATATTTGGCAGAGATGGTCGAGTGTTTGGAGAAATCTCTTCATTACACTCCTTTTACAGGTACGGAAACAGTATTTAAATGGTTAGAAACTTTTAGGAGTGTTTCGCAAGAATACGGTATCGAATTTGATACTTATGCCTTAACAAATTTAAAAGAATGGCAACATGTCGTAGTGGTTGCTGCTAACAAGACTCCTCAATTTCAACCTGCAGATATTTCGATTGAGCAACCGCAAAAAGCCCGCATACTCCTGTTCGCCGAAGACCACGGAGTGGGAGGTTTGGCTCAGTTTAACCACTCGCTGATGTGTAAATTAGCAGCCGACGGCTACCAAATTATTAGTGTTCAAACTAAAAGTTTTAACCCTTTAATTGCCGAACAAAAGCAGCTAGGTATAGAACATATTTGGCTGGACTTTGACACGATTAAAGAGTTTTTGCGAGTTTCGTACAATTTAGGAGATGCTGAAAAAGTTTATGCCCGGGCTCAACCGGATTTAATTATATTTAGCGATGGCTCACCGATGGCAAATTTTGCGGCTAAACAAGTTGCTATTAAGCAGGACATACCGTACATAGTTACTCTCGGTTATATCGGCCGGAATTATGAAACTTTCGATCGGGGCGATCAAATTCCCTATTTTGAGGCTGTCTCCTATCAGTACGATTTAGCCAAAGCAGTAGTAGCAGTGTCCCAGGAAAATTTAAACTTGTTCAAAAGAATTTTTAAAGTGCCTCTAAAACGAGGCAAAGTTATTTATTATGGGAGACCGAACAGTTATTTTAAACCGCCGAATCTTTCCACTCGCCAACGCCTGCGTCAAGAACAAGGAATCCCCGAAAATGCTGTTGTTTGTTTTACGGCGGCGAGATTGACTCCAATTAAAGGATATCAGTATCAATTGCAGGCGATCGCCCAATTGAAAAATCGTCCAATTTGGCCCCAAATTTACTTTGTTTGGGCTGGGCCAGGGTCTACAACTCACGACAATCTGGAACCTGAATTAAGAGCAACTGTGAGCAAATTGGGAGTAGAAGAACAGGTTAAATTCTTAGGACAGCGCTGGGATATTGCCGATTGGCTCGATGCCAGCGACATCTTTATTTTATCTTCCCAAGCAGAAGGAATGCCGCTAGCAATTATGGAAGCAATGGCGAAAGGATTGCCCGTAATTGCCACTGCAGTCAGCGGGATTCCTGAAGAATTGGGAGATACAGGAAAGTTGCTCCCCGATCCTACAATCGACCCAGAAGGAACAGTAAAAGAGTTAGTAGAAACGGTGGAAATATGGGCAGAAAATCCCGAATTGCGCCGAGGTGCAGGACAAGCGTGCAAAGCGCGAGCCCAAGAACTATTCAAAGAAGAACGGATGCTGCGGGAATATATAGAATTAATTGAACAAGCACTTGAAAGTGACGATGAGAGCGACAGTTTCTCTATCAGTCCGAAACTCAAAAAGCAGGTACAGCAAGTCGATAGCCTGCTGAAATACTATTATTTAGTGTGGAAAGCTTGGGACGCTTACGATCGAGGAGATATGTCCGAGATGGTGAATAATTTGCAATCTGCTTGGGCCTGCACACCTTATTTTACCACAGAAAGTATCTTTGATTGGGTGAAAAATTTTGGTATTTTCGCTGTGCAAAAAGGAGTTCCGTTCGATACCAACGAGCTGATCAACTCCCGATCGTGGCAACAAGTGATACAATCAATACAGGGTTTTGAAGTGTTTTCATCGGTTCGTTAAAACTGAGTTCTTGCAGCATTCTTAGGAACGGGTTCTCCGGCCCGTTCCACAAAACATTAACCACACCAAAGATATGCAATTTACATTCAAGTTCCCACGTATTAATAAACTGCTGCCAATTTGTTTAGCTATTGTCACTGTTCTGTTAATAGCCTATTTGGGACAGCCAAGAGCGATCGCCCAACTGCGATCGAACGTTACAGTAGATTTTGGACAGCCAGCCACCGGTACAATTTCCATGAGTGGCATCCTGCACGGAATCGATGCCGCAAAGCCCCCGGATAGCTCGATAAAACCCTTGCAGCCCAAACTTTGGCGGGTGGGGAGACTCGATATTTACGATCGAGTAATCGCCAGCGGAGCCGAGTTTCAGTTACTAGTCAGCGACTTGTGGGGCTACGGTAGCAATCCCAATGGCTGGCCCTATCAAAACTACCCCGCATGGGAAGCATTCATCCGAGAGTTAGCTCAGCAAAATAAAGGCAAAAAAATAATTTGGGATGTATGGAATGAGCCAGATTTAAAAAATCCGTTTTGGAATGGAAGCAGAGAACAATTCTTTGAAACCTACAAAAGGGCTTACAAAATTTTGCGGGAAGAGTTGGGGCCGTCAGCAATGATTGGCGGGCCGAGCATTACCAACTACAACAAAGGATATATCGCCGCTTTTTTGGATTACTGCAAAGCGAACAAACTGGAAGTAAATTTCTTAGCTTGGCACGAACTCAACGATACCATGATCTTATTTGTTGACGACCATGTAATTGATGCTAAACGCAATTTTCAGCAAAGTCCCTCTTACAAGGAACTGAAATTGCAAAAAATTTACGTCAACGAAATAGTCGGGAACTTAGCGCAGTACCAGCCGGGGGAAATCTTAGGTTATTTGTATAACTTAGAGTATGCAAAAGCTGACGGTGCTTGCAGAGCTTGTTGGGATACTCAAGGGCCAAATAAAGTTAGCAATTGCTTCAACAATACGCTGAGTGGGATGGTCACGCCTAATACTTTTGAGCCGAGAGCTGCTTGGTGGACTTACAAAGCTTATGCTGACGGAGTTAATTCGCGGGTGCGGAGTTGGTCAAATAACAATCGCCTTGTCGCTTTAGCCAGCAAGTCAAATCCTGAAGGTAAAGCACAGATACTTTTAGGTTATTTCGATCCCAATTTTTCCTCAGCAACAACGGTAACATTAACCCTCGGCAATTTGGAGCAGCTAGGTATTCAAAGAGGTCAGAAAATCAATCTAAAATTAGAAAAAATTCCCAACAATCAAGAAGGAGCCGTGCCAAAGCTTGTCACTGTTAAAGAAGAAAGTTTTTCGGTGGGTAGTGGCAGCTTGGCTTATGTTATCCCTAATTTCAACGTCCACGAAGGCTACTTATTGACGGTTAGCAAGTGAGCTTGATTTGAAGAGAAATCGCGGGGTGGGGGCGGGTTTATTTAACCTATCTGTACTTTTTGAGGCTAGTGGTGAACCCGCCCCTACGGGTTTATCGATCGCGCGGTACCTGATGTCAGTAGAGTTTAGCTGGGATTATTCAAAGATTTTTGCACCGATTCCAACCACTCTCGGAGTGTTTGATTTTCGGATTGTGGGTCGTAGTAACACCCTAATTCATCGAGGATGAATGCTTCTAAATCGGCTGGGGCGATCGGCATTTCTAGCAGTTTGCTGAGCTCTTGCGATGCAGCTTCAACACTTGCGGGCGGTTCGCTGGTGCGGTAGTTGTTCACTACATCGCTGGGAGTGTCAGCTTCTAACGGCCAGTCTTGGTGAAAGTAGGAACTGAAAAATTGGGTTAAATGAGGAAATTGATCGATCATTGGGGATAGGCTGTGAGAATAAAGTATCCGGGAGGTAATTGGGCGCTGCGCTGGAGGACGATTCTCAGGCTAGTTGTCGAAGTTGCTTTGGATGCGCGGCGACGCAGAGTAATGCCAATGATTCTGTTGGCGTTGTAGTCGATCGTATAACGATTACCTCGACTTTTCACCCAAGAGTCGATCGCACTTTGATTTCTGTTCATTGCTTCTGCAATAGCCGCTTCGGCGACGGAACGGTTAGTAAAGGAAGATGCGGCAGAAATTCTCGTTTCGCTTGCGAGTCGCTGTGCTAGTTGTGCTTCGGTTTTGCCAACGTGTCTCTCTAAAGTGTGTCCTCCTGCTGCTTCGTGAAAGTCTAATCCGCTGCCCGGTATGTTGGGCACAAAAGCTATGGTGGTTTGTGGTATGGTTGAGATTTTCGGTGCAACAACCGTGGCGTAAACACCAGGTATAGCCGATTGGAATAATATAATTATTGAGGCGATCGTACAGAGGATACCTAAAAACTTTTTTAGGCGATCGAGTTGATTTTTCATTGCTGTTGAATCTATTTCTTATATTTAGTAGAGGTGTTGGCTTTTTTTGTCTATTTCCTAATCTACCATTCGTAAGTTAGAAATTGCGCGCTGCATTTTAATAGACGGTGCGCCGAGGCGCACCCTACGATTATTCATAAATACACGGTGCGCCGAGGCGCACCCTACGATTATTCATAGTAGTTCGTGATGTCTGTGGTTTACAAAGCTTCACTCACTATGAGAAAATGTTAATAATTCTTTGAAAAAATCACTAATGATTGATGATACATTAATTGATTATCTTTAGTCCTGGACGCACGGGTGGTCAGAAACCGGGTTTTTTTGCGAAATACTTCGTTACACCGGCAGAAACGGCCAAAAACCAGGTTTCTTGGGTTTTGATGCGTAAGTCCCGATCTTTAAAAAATTGAAAAAATGCAAGTAGTTATCCTAGCCGGCGGTCTCGGTACTCGTCTCAGAGAAGAAACAGAATTTCGTCCCAAACCCTTAGTTGATGTGGGGGGACATCCGATTATTTGGCACATCATGAAGATCTATGCACACTTCGGTTTCCAAAACTTTATTGTGTGCTTGGGCTATCGCGGCAACATGATTAAAGAATATTTCCTTAATTATGAAGCCATGAACAATGACTTTACTATCTGTCTGGGACGGCAAAATACCATCACTTATCACGAGGAACATCTCGAACAAGATTTTAAGGTGACACTAGCTGAAACTGGCGCGGCAAGCATGACAGGGGGGCGGGTAAAACGGATCGAAAAATATATCGATCGCGAGAATTTCATGGTGACATACGGCGATGGAGTAGCTGATGTCAACATTGAGGCTTTAGTCGATTTCCACAAATCTCATGGTAAGCTGGCAACTGTCACCACATTTCGTCCGATTTCTCGCTTTGGGATTTTGGAGGTAGACAGCGATAGCCGTGTAGTACAATTTACTGAGAAACCTCAAATCGACGGCTGGATTAGTGTTGGATATATGATATTTAACCGCCGGGTATTTGAGTATTTGGGGGAAGATGATTGTGTTTTAGAACAGGAGCCGATGCAGCGTTTAGCGGCAGACGGACAGTTGATGGCTTACCGTCATGAGGGCTTCTTCTTTGCGATGGATACTTTTCGAGAATACAAGTATTTAAACGAACTTTGGGATGAAGGGAAGGCTCCTTGGAAAGTGTGGCAATGAGTTAGTTTTGGCATTCTCAGTCAGCCTTTTATGAACAGGCAAGATGCCCGTTCCACAAGAGATAGAATTTATTTCTTGTGGAACAGGCATCTTGCCTGTTCTTGATAAGGGTGCACAATGTGAGGAAATAAGTAGGGACACGGCAGTGCCGCGTCCCTACCTCTGCTATAAAATAATTATAAAACATGGATCTTCAAGATATTCTAAACAGCACAGAAACTTACCTGCAAAAGTGCGTTTCACCCCACGCAGAAATTATCGACAGCGACTCGGAAGCCCTAAAAACAGCAGTTGCTGGATTAGAAAATCGATCGCTCTTAGCATTGCGAGTTCCCCAAAAATGGGGCGGTGCCGAAATTGCACCGGAGATTTTTTACCAATATCAGGAATTGACGGCTCGATATTCCGGCGCTTTGTCTTTCCTGCAAACTCAGCACCACAGCGCCACTGCAATGCTTGCCAACAGCGACAATGAACTGCTAAAAAGCAGATACTTGCCCGCGATCGCCCAAAAAGAGTTACGCTTGGGTATTGGGTTTTCGCATTTGAGGCGATCGGGCAATCCGGCCGTCACCGCAACTCCCACAAAAGCGGGCTATTTATTGTCAGGAAAAGTTCCTTGGGTAACAGGTTTTGGCTTGTTTCAAAAGTTTATTGTAGCGGCGGTGCTTCCTGACAAACGCGCTGTTTTTGGTTTAGTGCCTTTTGCCAATATTGAAGGCGAATATGGTAAAATAGCTTGTAGCGAAATCATGCAATTAATCGCCATGAACTCGACTAATACTGTGACAGCCACTCTCGATAATTGGTTGCTGCATGAATCGGAAATAATTTCAATTAAACCTGTCGGCTGGATTTCGGAAAACGACAGCAAAAATATACTGAATTTTGTTCCGGCTACTTTTGGCTGTATTCGAGCAGGATTGGATGTAATTGCAGCCGCCGGGGCTGCTAAGAATTCACCTTTTATAACGGCGGCTTGCCAAAAACTAGAGCAAAAGCTCGATCGGCTAAAACAGAATTTCCCACAATCTCAACATAGCTCGAAAGCACAACAATTAGCGCTGCGCGCTCAAGCTATTGATTTAGCGGTGCGTTGCGGGCACGCTGCTGTTGCAGTTTCTAGCGGTGCTGCTAACGGTATTGTTCACCCGGCCGGGAGAGTTTATCGAGAAGCTTTGGTGTATACTGTTTCCGGGCAAACAAAGGATGTGATGGAAGCTACGGTCGATCGGTTGATCGCAAGGTTGTAGTTGTGGAGCGAGCGCCCTTAAAACTGAAACAATCCCAATCACAATTAGAGCAACCGACCCTAACTTTGAGTGCATCAAATACTGATAAATTAAGTTCATTTCGCAAATATCCAATAACCCACACCATGACTAATACCTATTTTCAAACTGCTAACCAATTGAAACAGAAAGGAAAATTATTGGAAGCCATCGCTTATTACTATCAAGCCATAGAAGCAAACCCTAACTTTTATTGTTCTCACCATAATTTAGGAGAGGCTTTGACCAAATTAGGGCGCTTTGAGGAGGCGATATCCTCTTTTCAACAGGCGATAGATATTAATCCAGATAGGGCAGGTTCCTATTATTATATGGCCCAAGTCTTATTAAAAACTGGACAGATCGAGCCAGCTAATTTAGCTTATTATCGTGCCATTGAGTTAAACCCTAGTTGGGGAGTGGTTTTAGTTAAGCAAGCAGGAATCGAGCGAGTTATTGCTTGTTTTGATTATGTATTGAAGCCCGAGCCTCATCAGGCGATGGTCTATTATGATTTTAGTCTGTATTTGGCAGAAAGAGATTTAATGGATGAAGCGATCGCTTGTTTCCAGAAAGCCCCGCAATTTAGTCATAACCAGGAAGTTAATAATAAGGGTGAACAAGAAAAATTCCCTGAAACAGGAGAAATTTATGATATTTTGTGGAAAAACTTAAATCATTTAGGAAAAATTGATGATATCTCTGAGCCAATTCCCACAAAAGCTGAAGCAGAATCCTATTTTGATAAAAACAGCCACTATAAAATTATTGATATGAATAATTTAAAGGAATCTGACAAATTTTTTCTCACTAATTATGGCATATCATGGGCTAATTTACAAATAATAAAAAAAGATAATCTTAGTTTAGAAGAAATTTATATTAATACTTTCGTTTCTACACCGAAACTAAAACTTTCTAGAAAATTTGTCGAAACAGTCTCTGAAGTATTGGAACCTTATAAAAACTATGCTTGTAGCAAGGCGATAGTAGAAACAGGTTATATTTACTCAGTCTGCCCTTTTAGCGGTAAAATTCTCAGGTCTAATCAATCATTTTATATTTATTGTGAATCCGGTGTATCAATACACTTTTACCGCTTTGTTAGCCAGGAAATATTTTACTTAGCAATTGGTAATACTTGTCGCGGAAAAATGTATATTTATCTACCAGGAAAAGAACTAATTATAAAATATACTCCTCACCGGTGGCTACCTAATGAAACAATCCACAGAATTATCAATATGTTAAAAAGTAATCTAATTAGTAGTTATCCAAAGACTAAATTGTATATACAAACCGAAATTACTAAAAAACTCGTATTTGATATAGGATTTAATAAAAATTTTGGTCACTACTACTGGAATGATTTATCAGGTATTCTCTATCTTCAGCACAACAATCTTTTAGAGAAAATAGAAAGATTTTTAGTGGGGGATAAACAGTTTTTTAATGTCGGCGGTGTTTTCCCTGAAATACCCAGCCATAAAATTAGTCAATTAGCTAATAATGACGAGCTATTTCAAACTATATTAGAGAATAACTATTTTGCTGTTCAAGTCAGTGACTTATTTATGAGTCAAGAGTTAGCGGATCGCGTCACTCACTTTTCTCTAAAAAAGTGTACTGAAAATCCAGAATTTTTAGAACAAGTAGAAAATGCTAAAAAACATTTCCCTCTTTTGTGTATCCAAATTAGAAGTAGTAGAACTTGGGTATCTCAGGTGGAGGGAAATAGTAATATAATCAAAGAACTAGCGAAGGACTTTCCTAATTTGGGAGTAGTTTTTGATGGCTGGGGGCGCCACGAAGTAGAATACCCTTTAGCGGAGTCGATGATTGTAGCGGAAAAGGATATTCTGAATGAAATTCTTACTCTTTTGCCTTTTAATATTCCAATATACTCTCTAATTGGCAGCACTAATTATGAAAAGGTAGTTTTTATTAATGAAGTAGATTTATACTGCATACCCTCCGGTTCTGGAATCGCAATAGTACAATGGATTGCTAATAAGCCTGGTGTAGTCCATGCACAGCCTGGTGTTCACGGTGTGGATTGGGTTCAAGAACACTGGTCGTCTCCGCTGGTTCGAGAAAATATTATACCTGCCAGATTGGTTTCTAAGGAGCATATGGTTGGCTTCCCTAATAGGGCTCATGACTGCCATTGGTCGGCGGTTTATGATGAAGTAGTGAAGATTGTTAAAGCACTTTCGCCAAGATAGACGGGCGATATGGGATATCGAATGACTTACCCTACTCCCAGCAAAATAACGCAACTTTTTAGAGAGATGACAAACAACTTTAAGTCAAATAAATTAAAAACGATCGCCTACCGCAAAATTGTAGACTTAACCCATTCAATTCACCCAAATATTCCCATTTGGCCCGGAGATCCAGCGACCGAAATTGCCACAGTATCTCAAATAGAAACAGACGGGTATTTCCTGCGAAAATTTTCGATGGGCGAACACAGCGGCACTCACATTAACGCACCCAACAGCTTTTATGCAGAAGGCGCCAGCATTGATAATTATTCCCCGCAGTCACTCGTTGTGCCGGCAATTGCGATCGACATCCGAGAGCAAAGTCTTGCCAATCCCGACTACACTTTAACAATTGATGATATATTGACTTGGGAACGGCAGCACAAACTTATAGAACCTGGAAATCTAGTTTTATTGTATACTGGCTGGCAAGAAAAATGGGATGACGAGAAAGCATTTTTCAACCGAGACGATCGCGGAATTTTCCACTTTCCCGGATTTGGCAAAGCAGCAACTCAATTTTTGCTAGAAGAACGCTCTATCGCGGGAGTTGGAACCGACACTCACGGAGTAGATACCGGGCGAGATGAAAGTTTTGCGGTTAACACATTGGTATTGGAAAAGCAACGAATAGTGCTGGAAAATCTAGCAAATCTCGACTTGTTACCTGCGGCTGACATCACTTTAGTTATCGGAATATTGCGCCTTTTGGGAGGTTCCGGTTCGCCCGTGTCGGTGTTAGCTTTTGTTGCTTGATGCGGTAAAACTTACATCTTGCGCCCTGCTCAAGAACAGGTAATTGAGAATGGTGCAATATCTCAGGTAAAATTGGATTGAGAGAAGTAGAGTAAAAACAATTAGATTAATGACAGAACTGCCCAAGGATCTCAACGACGCGATCGCCCAATCCCGCATTGCCACCGCCGCTGCCCTCTCGGACGGCAAAACTCTACTGCAAGTCGAATTAGTATTTCCAGAAATCGCCCTACAAGCACAGTCTATCACCCTACAATTCCTCCCAGAATTTGAGGAAATCTACCCCGGAGTAAAAGTCTTTTTTCCCGACACCGGTGCGGCAGCCCTCGCGCGCCGCGACTGGGGAGAAACACCGTTTAAAGTCACTGATTTGGGTAGCAGTCGCACCCCTGTTGAAGATAAAATAGCACCGGAAGATCAACTTTTCCTTTTGATCAATCCAGCAGCAGTAGAAGTTGCCCAAGTCGAAAAAATTTATATAGCTGCGGCCGGTCGCCCAGTAATTCTACTCAACCCGCGCCTCGAAGATGTTGCCACCATAGGTATAGGCTATGCGGGCCGCCAATTGCGCGATCGATTCCTCAGCAAAATTGAATCCTGCTACTATATCAGACCCCTAGACACTGCTGCTTTATTCCGCTGCTACCCCCAATCCTGGCAAGTGTGGCTGGAAACAAACGACGAATACAAACTAATTTCTGAAACCGCCCAAAAACCAGTCGGAGACGATTTAGAGCGGATTTTAGCCGCTTCTCTCCCAAGCGCCGATCCTGACTCCACCGCACCTGCAAAACCTCTAAAAAAGAAAGGTTTTTTGGCAGAACTCCAGACATTCCTCAAAGCTTTGACTCAGTGACAATCGTTAAGGCTCGATCGTATTTTACGGTGTGTCAGCTAGGATTATTTTCGACTTAATCCGTCGGCTAATCGCTGATGCACCCTAAAGCGTGAAATAACTCAAAGCTTTGCCTCAGTAACAGCAGTTGCAGAAGCACAATTAACAGCTTGCCTGTGTTTCTACCAGTAGCTACGCAAACAGGTACTGGTGAGCTTTACAGAATCTTTATAAAAAGCACTATAATGGGTGACACCCCTCCACCGTAAAAGAGGGGAGGCACATAACAGCAAAATCAGATGCTATAAGCTAGAGATGGGGCTTTTGAGTCAGGGAAGCGGATAAACACAATGGAGCACCGGCGCATTGTTATCGGGGACGTACACGGGCATTACGACGGCTTAATGACCCTGCTAGAGGCACTTGCCCCCAGCTCGAACGATCGCGTCTATTTTTTGGGAGACTTAATCGATCGTGGCCCCAAAAGCGCTCAGGTATTAGATTTTGTGCAGCAAAGCCCCTACCAAACTCTGTTGGGCAACCACGAACAACTGATGCTGGAGGCTTTGTCGGGAACGCCGATGGATATGCGAGCGTGGCAATCTTGGCTCTACAGTGGTGGCGATGCGACAGTAGCGAGCTACAGAGATACAGGGATGATGCCGTATAAACACTTAGAGTGGCTGCGATCGCTCCCCACGCACCTGGACTTAGGGGACATCTGGCTGGTTCACGCCGGCGTTGACCCCCATCTGTCGATCGATGAACAGTCGATCGAACAACTCTGTTGGATTCGCAGGGAATTTCACACCATGTCGAAACCCTATTTTCCCAATAAATTAATTATCACCGGTCACACGATCACCTTTACCTTTCATGGCGTCAGACCGGGCGAATTAGTCAGGGGCGAAGGGTGGTTGGATATTGACACGGGTGCTTATCATCCCAAAAGCGGCTGGCTGACAGGATTTGACCTCAGCTACCGCAGAGTTTATCAAGTAAATGTATTTAACAATCAAGTCCGAATTTTGCCGTTTGACGAAGTAGTTCGGCAATTGAAGCCGCAGCCGATTGCACCCCCGCAACCTGCGATCGATTCTGTTGTTCAACAGCAGTGTTAAATCAATTTGTAGTTTTAGGGTGCGTCAGTTTAAGTTTGATCAATTAAATCGAAATTAACCTGCTTCTGACGTACCCTAGTAATATCATGTCCGGTGGAGGAACCGCGATTTTTGTAGGGGCGGGTTCACCAACAATACGTGCCAATAATTGACAATCTCAAAAACCCGCCCCGACCGGGCTATTATGGTTAATCCATGGGACATGATATAACTGGATTTATTTTTTAACGAACCGCGAAGGCGCGAAGAGCGCGAAGTAAGAAAAGAGAAGAAAATAGAAGAGAAAACAATAGAGCCCCTGACTGATTTATATTTCTACGAACCTAAAAGTCTGCGGATTTCTAGCCTGTAATCCTCATTATTCAAACCTTCACCGCTAGCGAGCTCCGGGTCTATCGCCTGCGAGATAGCAGCAATTCGATCGCCAGTTGCCGGGTGAGTGCTCAAAATGCTCGGAGGAGAAGGCTTGTTGAGCAACTTTTTCATAAAATCAACCATCCCAGATTGAGCGTAGCCTGCTCGCCCCATAGTTTGCAATCCCAACTGATCGGCTTCATACTCAGCTTGGCGACTGTGGGGACGGCGCAAAGCCAATTCCACCCCAATCTGAACCGCCTGAGATCGATCAAGCCCAGTGGCCGAAGCTACGCCTGAAGCTATGGCCATTTGACGCATTTGTTTAATCGCGTGGCGAGCATTAATGTGAGCGATTTCGTGGGCGATCACACTTGCCAATTCTGCCTCATTGTCCGCCGCCGTCATCAAACCTTTATTCACATAAACAAAACCGCCCATAGTTGCAAAAGCATTAATCGTGTCGTCGTCAATCACTTGAAAAGTATAAGGAATATTTGGGCGAGTGCTTTCTTGAGCGAGTCGTTGACCGATGCGGTTGATATATTCTGTAGTGTCCCGATCGCGGTCAATCTTAAACTCGCTGTTCGTTAACTGCTGATTAATTTGTCGGCCAATAGTCACCTCTTGGCGATCGGACATATTCGACAATTGAATAACTTGAATGCCTCGAAAAATCAGTTCGGGCAAAGAAAATGCTTGAGTCGGTTCCGGGGAAACCACCCAGATACCCGCAGCCACAATCAGGGACAGAAACAGATAAATCCCCCGGCCACAAGTACGCCGGCAAGTCAACCAAAAACTTTTTAACATGATTGATACGTGGGAGAAGTTAGATAAAATTTGAGGAAAAACTCGAAAAGTCACTCAATAGGCAGACGTAATTTGAGGCTGCTTAGTTGCTATTCTAGCTTTTTGTCAATTTTTAACCGCGCCACCAGCTTCTGGGCGATCGACCCCCAGGCTAACCAACCGCCGTCAACTGCCTTCTGGCTTAAGTGCCCCAGTCATGCGGATTTTGGGCGATCGTTGTGGTAATATCTTTTAGCTTCAGGACTTACGCATCAATAAAGTATGTCATTGCCAGCGGTAGCTCAGCAATAGCAGCATCTGTTTTTCATCGATGTCTGTGTAAGTCCTGAGCTTGTAAACATACTCCTGTCGCTATCAGTATAATAGGCGATTTATGAAAATTTTGGATTCTCAAGGCCGACTGTTCGGCAAACTCAGCATCCTAGACGTAGGTGCGGCTCTAATCGTACTGCTAGTTGCAGTCGGAATCTTTTTCTTTCCCGGCACTTCTGGCGGTTCCGTCGCCCAAGTCGGCACCAGTATCAAACCTGTAGAGATTGATGCAATTGCGATCGGTCTCAAAGGAACAAACGTTCAAGACTTGTTCAAACCAGGTGATAAAATCAATGTGGTGATCCGCAATCAACCCTCCGGTCAGATTACCATTAAATCTGCCAAAACTCTCACCAGAACCCTAGCAGTTCCTCAGCCCAACGGCACTCTGAAAGCTCTCCCCGATCCCAGAGAAGAAGAAGCATTCAGCAAAAATATGATGTTTACCTTAGAGGGAAAAGGTCAACTTACTGAAAATGGCCCGGTTTTAGGTAATACGAAAGTCAAAATTGGCACTACGCTAGAGCTTGAAGGCAACAAGTACATTTTCAACGCCAGCGTCATCGACGTGCGAGTAAAAGAATAGTCAGTAGTCAGTAGTCATTAGTCAGTAGTCAGTAGTCATTAGTCATTGCTAATGAGGAAGAGGGAATTCATATTCCTTCTTCCTTCTATCCTTTACATCCGTTACATCCGTTACATCCGTTACATCCGTTACAAAATCCGTTGCCGAACTTCTTCACCCTTCCGAAAGCAACTTTAAATATTGCCGAATTAAGCCAATCGTGACAGCGGGAAGTTCTAACTGCGGAGTCAAACCTACGTTTTCGAGAGGTTGAAAAACTTTGATTGCTTCGGGGTTGAGGTTTGCCAACCGCTGGCCGATATCGGGCCCGGTAAACTGCGATTTTTCTCCCCAAATAATCGCTGTCGGCGTTGTTAGCTGAGTGATGTACAGCGACAAATCAAAGCACAAATCTCCCCGCACAAAAGACAGGGCGGCATATTCTGCATTGGGTTCCAAAGCAGATTGGAGGTAAGCATCAACAATTTCTTGGTAAACGCGACGCGAATCGGCAAATTGGCGTTGTTCTAGGAAGCTACGGATGCCGCCGTCTGTGGCGATTCCGGTACTGTAGAGCAAGCGATCTAAAATCGGCGTGTTGACTAGCTTAGCGAAGAAACTGCTGCCGTAATCTTGTCCGAAGTCCGACAAACCGCTGGGTATGGTCAAAATGAGGGATTTGAAGAGATCCGGCCGTGCGATCGCCGCTCGAATCGCGATCGCCCCTGTTAGCGAAGAAGCTATCACATCTGTCGGACTGCCGCAAGTTTTTTCGATAAATTCGATCAAAGTTGTGATATAATCTTCAACCTGATAATTTCTTGCCGGATGTTCCGATCGCCCCCAACCGATTAAATCCGGTGCTAAAATTCGATATTCTGTCGCAAAAGCCGGATAAACTTTCGACCATTCGTAGGCACTCGACCCGCCACCAAAACCGTGAAAAAATACTAAGTTCGGCTTATTTTCCGAAGTTGAGGTCGGCAACCCCATCCAAGGCATTTTTTCAGCAGTGTAGTAAACCATTCTGCCGAGAGAAGTAACTATTGATCGCTGACCGAAGCCGAGGGGTACAAGCATAAACTAACCTTAATCGCTGTTATATTTTAGATTCTTTTGAGCCGCCCCGTCTTTGTTTAAAAAACTTGCAAAGCTGGTGGCGTTTTTGTAAAGATTGAGTAATGATTTAAATCTATTTTAGTACAGGTGAAGCGTGAAACTACAGACAGCAAGTAAGTTTTGCGATTTGGGCAATTCGGCTGTGTAGTTATCCTTACCCTTGCAAACTACCGCCGATCGGAGATAATAGCAAAATGATGGGTAAGACCCCTCAACAAAATAGAGTCGGTTCGCCAACCCCGAAAGCAAGCGCTCGGAAAGGAGGACTATTAGAACTCGCTTTCAGGCAGGCGGCAGGTTGGCCGAGGCTCGCCAATCACAAATCATTAATCACGATATTTTGCGGAGCAGTGGCTTTTGAGGTCGAAAGTCTTTGTTGGAGGGCGGGCGATGGGGTTTCGATTCCTAATTCCAGGTTTGGCAATCACGGGCCTCGCCGTTATCAATTCCAAAACACAAGAAACAACTAATCTCAGGGAGGTTTACTAAAATGCAACTGCTCAGAAAAAGGGATCGCGAGGGTTTTATGGTTGATGCGAAAAGTCTTCAATCAGACGGGTTTGCAGAATTTGATACAGCCTATCGAAGCATGGATTTAAACGGCAAAAAGTCTGTTGTCGCCACTCCAGAACGCTCAGGCGCAGGGTCAGAGGTGCGATCGCGCGCCACGGTACCTGCGATCGTCCGGGTAGCTTTAGAAGACTTGAAATGCTTTGAAGTAGTAGAACATCAGTTTGCACATTGGGGGGTGACTTTTAGCAATGCTGTCGCCATCCAACCTTCAAACCCAGCATTTTTCACTGGTTCTGGGGCAACAGTGTTAATGGGGGCCCCCAAAAGCGGACTGATAGAAGTAACTTTTAAGTATCCAGTTCGCTGGGTGTCAGGACTTGTCACCAGTTCGCGGCGAACTGTTTTATCTGCGTGTGACATTGACGGCAACCCAATTGTTCAGGATGAAATGCCGGCGCCCAATCTAGTGGGGTCTAATTCTCCGATCGACCCTAGGGCTCCCCTACGCGTAAAAGCTCCGAATATTCATAAAATTACTTTTTACGCTTTTGATGGTCAGCTAATAGTCGATGACTTGACTTTTGGATTTTAAAGCAATGCCATAAGTAGCGTCCCAAGTCTGCAAACCTTCGAGAAGGGCATTGCGGACTAAAGCTTCTGGTTCCCGACTCAGCATCAGGCGAAAGCACTCGGCAGCGCGGGAACGGGCGATCCTCTGCGAGGGCTTCGCTAACGAACTTTTGACAGAGCTCACAGGGCCAAACCCACCCTGATTCACCAAATCGGTCATTTGCCGCACAGCAATCAAACGCTTCACGGGGTCAGCATCAGTCAAATCCGCCAAGATGCGATCGAGCACCACTTCATCTTTTGCGGCCCCCAGACTCCACCCTTGCCGCAGCAACAGCCAGGGAATCGCGATCGTGCCCAAATTTTGCAAAATTAGGCTCAAAGCCATCCAGTGGCTCTCAGAGTCCGCCCAAATCGCCAAACTCATGTAAGCGCCCAAGGTAGCAATGCCGCCGGTGCCGACGGCTAAAACGAATCGGCGGTTCGGGCCCTCCCAAAATTGCTCGCCTTTTGCCCGCAGCAATTGCCAGTCCCACGACTGCCCTCGGTAAACCAGCATCATCGCTGCTATCCCCAGGCCTGTGGAAAACAGTAACTCACTGTTCCACCACCCCCAAACTGCTGCCAGGGTGACAACTGCCAGCCAACCTTTCGATCGAGTCAAACTCTCTAGCAGCCACTTGAGAAAGGCAGTAGAAACCACAGGCGATCGGGCCCACTCGCTCTTGCCATCTACCCTCTGGCGTCTGGTTTCGGCAGTCCGGCCTGTGGCTGTTGGGGTTCCCGGCGGGCGATCGTCCGAACTCAATTCTCTCAAAGCTTGGCCCTGAGTCATTTCCAAGGACAATTCGCTCAAGGAGAGCGATTCGAGTTGCAAAGTGCGATCGGACACTTTCACCGGCGATCTATTCCGCTTGGTTGTAGTTTTTTTAACTTGATTCATACTGACTTTTTTGAAAAATAACTTAAAGTTATCCAGGCTTTTTTAGCACTGATTTAGATTCTCGACAAACAAGACTCTAAGCTTCTATGATACCGGAAATTCAAACCCGTGGCGAGTACCGCAAATGCGCCGAATTCCGAGAAATCCTTACCAAAAATAGAGCAATTGAAGATTGTTGAGAAAAGCACCACAGGTTAACAGGGAATATTTCTGCATCGCTCTTGAGACAGAATGGCGATCGGAGTTGGCATGATAGCCAAAAAGCGAAATTTTTTAATTTCCGAAAATAGGGGAATTTTAAGTGATTCAATTCGTCCGCCAAGAAATGCACGACGAAAATTTAGCCTTTTGCCCGCAGGCCCGGACTCTCGCTGCTACCCGGTGTCAGATGAGGCTGGGTTCAGCTTGACCGCTAGGTTAGGGCACCGCAGCCTCCGGGCGGGCAGAGAATCCAGACACAGACAAGTATTGTTGGATAATTAGCAGGAGCATTCCTAAACTGCTAAGATTTTTGAATTAATGGGAGTTGAGGAAGCCCATCATCCGGGTTCAAACCGGTAAAGCAGCAAGGCAAGCAACCGACCGCGCAATCCGGTTCGGCAATTGCGGAGGCTGGAACAAACAGCGGCTTTTGACCAAACTCAGACAGAACTGCTGCCCCAAAGTGTGTCTGCGGAGGTTAGGCTAGTGAAGAGAGGAAAAGAATAGTTACGATCGAGACTTGATTAGTCTACCTTGTAATTTATTGCTCAGTTGTCAAGCCCAACAGTTTTGCATTCTCGCGATGAGCGAGACTCTTGGCACTTCCAACAAGTGGGGAACTCGACCGTCAAAGAACTTGGGTTTGATGGTAAAGCCCTTAGTAATATGTAAACACCTTACCGATAACTCGCCGGAACAATCTTGCAAGAAAACCCATGTCTAGTATGCAAAGCCAATTCACGGTTCACTTCTGGGGCGTTAGAGGTAGCATAGCGTCTCCCGGGGCAGAAACAGTACGTTACGGGGGCAACACGCCCTGTGTAGAAATGCGAGTGGGTGACAGTCGCCTAATTTTCGATGGCGGTACTGGATTGCGGGTTTTGGGACAAACTCTCCTGTCCCAGATGCCCGTAAAAGCTCATATGTTTTTTACTCACTCTCACTGGGATCACATTCAAGGATTCCCATTTTTTGTCCCAGCTTTTATTCCTGGGAACTGCTTTCACATCTATGGGGCTATTGCTCCTAATAAGGCTACTATCCAGCAGCGCCTCCACGACCAGATGCTGCACCCCAATTTTCCGGTACCCCTGCAAATTATGGGGGCAGACCTGAAATTTAACGATATAGAAGTGGGCAAACCGCTGGAACTCGGAGAGATTAAGGTGGAAACTGCTTTGCTGAACCATCCGGGCGAAGCTATAGGCTACCGCGTAAACTGGCGGGGGTATTCGGCTGCTTACGTGACTGATACCGAACATTTTCCCGATCGTTTAGACGAAAATGTGCTGTATTTAGCTCAAAATGCTGATGTGCTGATTTACGACGCTACTTATACCGATGAGGAGTATTATGCGGAGAAAAGCAGCAAGGTCGGCTGGGGACATTCGACTTGGCAGGAAGCGGTGAAGGTGGCAAAGGCTGCTAATGTCAAAAAGTTGGTGATTTTTCACCACGACCCGCTGCACAATGACGAGTTTTTAGACAGGGTGGGAGAAGAAGTGGCTCAAAGGTTCCCGAATAGTTTGATGGCGCGGGAAGGTTTGTCGTTACAATTGCTGCCTCCTGATAACGATTTGTCTGAAGCGTCGGTGCAAGCGCCTCAAGTGCCTGTCTGAGGGATGTGACATTGCCAGATGGTTCTGAAATCTTGAGGTCGGAAATCTCAAATTTAAGTTAGGGCTGACCTCAAAGACGGATACAAGCCCCCGGCTTAAGTCGTGGAAAACCAAAAAGTTTAGACCAAAGTTCAACCTTCCAGATTTATCTGTGGAGTCAAATCTAAAATCTAAAATCTAAAATCTAAAATCTAACATCGACTGGCGATCGCAATCTGGCTAAGTATGTCAAAATTTTAAGCGTGTGGGTAACTTCTTCTTGTACCGCTGCTCTGACTCCAACTTCTGTTGCCTTGGGAAACTTTGATGGTTTGCACCTAGGGCATCGACAAGTCGTGCAGCCAATTTTACATCGATCGCCTGGGCAAAATTCTGCGACGGTGATTGCGTCGGGGCAAAACTTGCTCTCCAACGCTGGCAAGGATCAAAATTTGGAAACAGAACATCCGGCGACCTGCGAAAATGACTCAGCAGCACCGCCCGATCGAGCCGACAGCAGCCAGAATTTCGATGGTTTGATAGGCCCTAGGGCAGAGGGCAACAGCCTCTCTGGGATAGATTCTGATGGGGTCGATCGGCTTTATAGCACTGTGGTGACATTCGATCCGCACCCGCAAGAATTTTTTACGGGTCAACCGAAAAAACTGCTGACGCCTCTGGCAGAAAAGGTAGAATTGCTCGCAGCCATGGGCGTCGAGCAACTTGTGCTGCTGCCGTTCGATCGAGAATTGGCCGCTTTGACTGCTTGTGAGTTTGTCGAGGAAATTTTGGTGCGACAACTAAAAGCGAGTCGAATTAGTGTGGGGGTTGATTTTCGGTTTGGACGGGGACGCGCAGGGACGGCTGTGGATTTGCAGTCGATCGCCTCTGGTTACGGTATTGATGTTGCTCTTGTACCGCTGCATAATTGCGGTGAGGGCGATCGGATCAGCAGTTCTGCAATCCGCGAAGGTCTGGCATCCGGCGACCTCACAAGAGCGAATCAGTTGCTGGGGCGACCTTACAGTTTAGTCGGGACTGTGGTTGGGGGACAGCGGCTGGGTAGGACGATCGGATTTCCTACTGCTAATATCGAACTGCCGCCGGAAAAATTTTTGCCACGTTTTGGCGTGTACGCGGTGCGAGTCTCGGTGAAGCATGGAGGGGAAAAGATGAAAGAGGAAAGTTCTTCCTATCAGCGGGAAAACCCCAAATCTGTAATCCCCGGCATAGCATCAAATTTATCTTTTGTCAATGGGGTGATGAATGTTGGCTGCCGCCCGACGGTAGACGGTCTGCAACCCACTGTGGAAGTTCACCTGTTAGATTGGTCTGGGGATTTGTATGGTCAAACCTTGAGTGCGAGTTTGGTAGAGTTTTTGCGACCAGAACAAAAATTCGCTTCTCTGGATGCTCTCAAAACTCAAATTCAGGCAGATTGTGATATTGCTAGAAGCCTCTTAACTGCTAAAGTCTAATAATTATGTGATCTAGAACAGGCGATCGCTTTTAAAAATGGTGCAAGATGAGTCAAACTAAATTCTAGTTGTACAAATACGAAGTCCGCAAGGCAAAGAGTCAAGAATTTGGCAATCTTGATATCTTTTCAACAATTAGCAATTAGCAATTCGCAATTAACAATTAGAAATCAGGGATATGAGACAACATATTGAGCGACTGAAACAAAATCTAGGCAAAACTATTGTTGGCAAAGGCGATGCTATTCGCTTGGTGCTGGTAGCCGTGCTTTCGGGCGGTCACGCGCTGCTGGAAGACGTGCCGGGTGTGGGAAAAACGCTGCTGGCGAAGTCTTTGGCGCGATCTATTGATGGCAAGTTTCAGCGGATTCAGTGCACTCCCGATTTGTTACCGACGGATATCACCGGTACTAATATTTGGAATCCGCGCAGCGGAGAGTTTGAGTTTTTGCCGGGACCAGTTTTTGCTAATGTTTTGCTTGCCGATGAAATCAATCGGGCGACGCCACGAACTCAGTCAGCTTTGCTGGAAGTGATGGAAGAAAAGCAGGTGACAGTAGATGGAGTTTCTCGAAATGTTCCGACGCCGTTTTTTGTGATTGCGACTCAGAACCCGATCGAATATCAAGGCACTTTTCCGCTACCGGAAGCCCAGATGGATCGGTTTACTTTGTCTTTGACTTTGGGCTATCCCGCTGCGTTGGAAGAGTTGCAAATGTTGGAACGGCTTTCTGATAGTTTTGCTGTTGAAGATTTGCAGCCTTGTATTTCTTTGGAAGAGGTGCAGGAATTGCGCCGTTTGTGCGCTGGTGTGAAGGTGGAAGGCTCTTTGAAACAGTATATTGTAGATTTGGTGCGATCGACGCGGGAAGATGAGGAGATTACTCTGGGGGTGAGTCCCCGGGGTGCGGTGGCTTTGCACCGGGCGTTGCAGGCTTTGGCGTTTATGGAGGGCCGGGATTATGGGACTCCTGATGATGTGAAATATTTGGCACCGCACGTACTTTCTCACAGGTTGATTCCGGCGGGCGGAAGGAGGGCTAAGACGATTGTTGACAAGTTGTTGCGATCAGTTCCTATTCCTTAAAAAGTTTGTAAGTAGGTTGCTTTAATTAAAGGAACAGGCAAGATGTCTGTTCCACAAACAATTACAGCTTAATTAAAGGAACAGGCTTTCCGGCCTGTTCCACAAACAATTACAGCTTAATTAAAGGAACAGGCTTTCCGGCCTGTTCCACAAACAATAAAGAATTACAGCTTAATTCAAGAAACAGGCTTTCCGGCCTGTTCCACAAACAATTACAGCTTAATTCAAGGAACAGGCTTTCCGGCCTGTTCCACAAACAATTAATTTTCCTGTGGGGAGTAGGGGTTGGGCATCCTGCCCACCCTTGAAAGACTTATTAATAATGGTGCAAAATGTCAGTTAATCCATAGGTTTTGCACCATTCTCAAGCACTCTCAAACAGCGCCACTAATTTCTTTGCCTCTAAATCGACATTGTGTTGTTGAGCAACTCTCTCTGCTCCTGTTTTTCCCATTTGTTCTAGCTTTTCTAGAGGTGCTTCCAATACCGCGCGCATCGCTACGGCTAATGCTTCGGCGGAACCGGGAGGAACTAACCAACCGCAAACACCGGGTTCTACGAGTTCCGGGATGCCAGCAACATAGGTGCTAATTACGGGCCGATTGAGAGCGAGGGCTTCCATAATTACGACGGGCAAACCTTCAGCAAAACTAGGCAATACCATTGCCCGTGAAGCTAAAATCTCTTGCTGAACTCGATCGCCACTGGCCCAACCGGTAATTTCTATATGGTTTTGCAAACCAAGTTGCTGAATCTGCTGTTCAATATCCGATCGCAGCGGCCCGTCTCCTACGAGTACCAACTTAAACTCTAAGCCTTGAACTGCTAACTTGCTAGCAGCTTCTAGCAATAATAAATGACCTTTTTGTTCGCTGAGCCGGCCAATGCAAGCTAAGCGGGGTGCTGCGGGTATGGGGACGTAGGGTGCAGTTAAAAATGCAGCATCTACGCCGCAGTGTATGACGTGAATTTTTGACCAAAAAGTGCGATCGCACCACCGAAAAAGCTGACTTTTACCGAAGGAACTAACTGCTGCTACAAAGGTCGATCGTTTAATTTTTTCGTCTAAGGAAAGAAGTGTGGCTTTATCAAATTCTTCAGGGCCGTGAACAGTGAAACTGTAAGTCGGGCCGCCAAGCACGTGGCACAGCATAGCGACTGTTGTGGAATTTGTCCCGAAGTGAGCGTGAACGTGTGCTGTACCCGATTCTGCAAACCAATTTAAAAGAATGCAAGCTTCTGCTAAATAAGCTAGATGCAGCAAAATCCCCCGTTCCGAGTGCCAGCCAACTTTGAACATTAACCGCACAGCTTCGATGAATCGAATGGGCCTAGTTGTGGCAACGCGGAGCAAACCCCACGCTAACCCCTGTACACCAACTCCTAAGATTACTTTAGTCAATTCTTGCTCTAGTTTGTCGGCTTCATCAACGAGTTCTGACTCGCAGGATCGGATCGAAAAGCGTGCGACTTTCAGGCCGCAATTTTCAACGGCTATAACTTCTCTGCGGACAAAGCTGTGGCTGACTTTGGGATAGAGGTTAACTAAATAAGCGATGTTCATGAACAGGCTGGAAAGGCTTTGCAATTTATTGAGTTTATTTTAGCATGGGGATATGGCGATCTCACAGTACCGTAGGTTGACACTATCGCAATTGATGGGATGGGGATTGGGAAAGGGCGATCGTATTCTCAAATTTACCATCAATACGAGAAGGAAAGCTATTCCGATTTGTTATGCATGAATAGGCGAAGGAATTATTTACAGCCCACATTGTTTAAGTCGCCCCATAAAACCCGACCAGTCAGCACCAGAACCTGATAATGCTGGATCTGAGGCAGGAAGGTGTCCTTTTGGAGCATTAAGATTGAAAGTGTATTCAGAGTAAGGAATCCGTCGTCCTTCTGTAAATGTTTCTTGCTCCCTGAACCATCCTATACTGACTTTTAGCTTATCAAAGTCTTGACCAACTTTTTCATAAGTTTGTTTCTGAATACTAAAACCAAAGTGTCCGTTACTCTCTTTCAGCCAAAGTTTATTAATTGTTTGAAGCTCAGTGCAAGGAAATTCCTTAATAGATTTTTCATTTATTCCTCCCTGTATTTCGTAACGTTTTTCCCATGTCAAGCCATTTTGGTTGCGATAAGCAATCCATCTCATGATATTAAGTGTTTCTTGATCTGCTGCTTTCAACTCCCTTTTTGCAAGTAAATCTCTCAACAGACTGTAGTTTGCTCCAACTTGTGATGGTAGTTCTATTTGTGCCAATGGACTGCCAGTTACTTTATTTTGTGTTGAGGATTTTTTTTCGGAGCTTATTTTATCAGTTTTTGATTTAGGATCGGGGACGCCATCACATAAATGTCTGTCTTCATTCGATACTTTCTGATTATTCTCTAAATAGCCACGAACCCATGCACACCCTCTTTTTTGTAAGTCTTCTATATCCAAATTCCATAAAATAACCGTTCCATCACTTACTGCGGTTGCCAATTCCTTTCCATCAGGACTAAAACTTAGGCTATTAATAGCTTCTGTCAAATTAAGTGTTTCAACCAAAGTACCATTGTGACTCCAAAGTTTGACTGTCCCATCTTCACTGGCTGAAGCAATCATCTGACCATCTGGACTAAAGCTGAGATCAGTAACTTTTTTACTGTGTCCACCAGTTAAGTTAGCAATTAAACTGCCATTATTTTTATAAATTCTCAAAATTCCATCTTCACCAGAGGTGACAATTTCTTTGCCGTCAGGTCTAAAACTGGCTTTATTTCCAAGAAGTTTAGTCAACAATTTACCATTGATTTCCCAGAGCTTTAAAGAAGGGCCTTCGTTATACATTCGAGACCTAGGTGTTACATATGAAGCAATTACTTGACCATCAGGGCTAAAACTTACACTATGAAAAGCACCATCAACATCTTGAATAGTACGTATAAGCTTTCCTTGATAGTCCCAAAGTTCCATACCAAACCAACCAGTCGAAGCTATTATTTGACCTTTAGGGCTAAATTTTATTGTATTATAAGAACTTGTAGAATCTTCAGCATAGGAATTGATTGGCGTACCATTTCGCTTCCAAAGCCTGAAAAATTTACCAAAATTGTCAACAGAAGCAATTATTTGATTGTCAGGACTAAAACTGACACTGTTGACTTTATCACTATGACCAATCAGAGTCTTGAACATTCTACCGTCTCGACTCCAGAGTTTAACGGTTCTGTCTTCACTAGCTGTAGCAATCATTTGTCCATCAGGGCTAAATTCTACGTCTGTCACTGAACTACTATGCCCCTTTAAGCGGGAAATATCAATAGGAGATATCTGCCATACTCTGACAGTACCATCGTCACTGGCAGTAACAAGTTTTTGCCCATCTGGAGTAAAATTTACTTTATTTATTGCACCGCTATGTCCCGTAATTGTAGTTAATAATTTGCCACTTATTTTCCAGATTTTAATAGTATTATCTTTGCTTGCCGTAGCAATTAATTTACCATTTGCACTAAAAGCAACACTTGTTACACCGTCTTTATGTCCTGAAAAATTAGTCACTAATGTACCATTCTTTTTCCATAATCTTACTATACCGTCGTCACCAGCAGAGACAAATGTTTGACTATCTGGGCTAAAAGCTACGCTAAAAACTGTTTTTCTATCGACTGGTGGTTTATTACTATGATTAATTTTTTTAAACAATTTACCATCACGGCTCCAAAGCCTAATTTCACCATCCATATCGGCTGAAGCAATCATCTGATTGTCTGAGCTAAAACTTATATTCATAATATTAGGGTCGCCAGAATCATTGGTATGTTTAAGAACAGCAATTAGTTTACCTTCTAGTGTTTGAAGTCTAATTTCGTCATCGCCACCTCCAGAAGCAATCATCTGACCATCAGGACTAAAGCTGACAGAACCGATCCCGAACTCTGCTAGCGATAGCGGCATCTCATCTTCTTGATATTTAAGAGTTCTCACGATTTTGCCACTACGATCCATCAGTAGAATATTTTGGTGATCGGCAAAAGCAATTAATTGACTATCAGGACTAAAATTAATACTAGAAATTTGACTCCAAATGCTTTTAGTTTCATTCTCAGCAAGATTTCTTGACCATGTACTTATTAATTTCCCATTTTTGTCCCAAATTTTCACAGTACCACCTTTACTAGCCGAAGCAATTAATTGACCATCCGGACTAATGCTTACGTCTTTAACCTCACCAGTATCACTTTCAAAGCGGTTTAGTTCTGCAATTCCATAAACTGACTTTTGTAAGGCTGTTATGGCTTCAATTCTAGTATCAGTTTTTGCACCTATACCTCCAAATGGTTCTTTAAGGCGTTTAGCTGCTCTCAAGCTTGCGACCAAACCTTCCAATTTTCTGTCAGCATCAATAAGAGATTTTGAAGATGCACTATCTGCTCTTATCTGAGCATCTGCATTTTCAATCAAAGCCCAGCCAGCTAATCCGGCCAGTCCCACAACTACCGCAGAAACTGCAAGAGCTAAATTACGACGGTTCTTTTTTCTATTTTTAATACTTTTCTGAACAAATTCCTGAGTAGATCCAGACAGTGGCACTAGATCAGAATAACGCTTAATATATTCCTCTGCCACTGCCAATTTTGTGCCTTGCAGCAGATAAGCTGATTCTCGCTGCTTACCTTTATCTCGCCATTCCTTAGCTGCATCTTCAATTGGCTGTTTAATTATCAACGCTTCTCCGTATTCCTTCAGCCAACCATCTAACAACCCCCAATTGCGAATCAGCGTTTCATGGACGATATTCACTACCGCTACACGCTGTGCCTCTAACTCTTGCTCACTGGTGACAACTAATTTCGCATCAGCCAAATACTGCACTACCTTATTTATCAATTCTTCAGACTGCTGAGAATTAACTAAATCTTTTAGCCAAACTTGCTGACGAGTATTCGGAGTATTTTTATCTTCACTCAACCGAGTTAATTCTTGAAAAATCCGCCTAGCCGCTTTCTGTTCCTCTGGCAAAAGGGAACTATAAACTGTATCAGCATGGTTTCCCAGTGCCTTTTGCACTCCACCCAAACGGCTATAATCGGAAATTGTCAAAAGATTAAAACTACTGTTTTCCCACAATTGATTCAGTGTGTACTGCAACAAAGCTAAATCGCCTGGGGAATCTGTTACATCAGCAATCATCCGCTGGACTAAATTTCCATCAATTTCTAACTCCACTAACTCAGCAGGTTTGAGGATAACTTCTTGCAACTCTGGGCGGTTCATCCGTTGAACTCTCACCAAATTATTGTCAATTTTGTTAGCTAATCCAGCATACTCCTGTTCGGCACACTTGTGTTGAAAATCATCCCGCATTACCAACACCAAGCAGAGTTTATTTCCTAAATGTTCTACTGCACCCATTAAGTATTCAAAAAATTTTTGTCTTTTTTCTTGATTCGGAGGAGCAAACACTTCTTCAAATTGGTCTACTACTAGCACCACTCGCTCACTAGGAATACGCTTGATAAAAAGCACTAAATCATCGGTTGTTTTAACGCTTATACCCAGCACTTCCTGTAGATTTCCGAGCGGATCAGTACCAGGCGTAAATGGCGGATAAAATGTCCATCCGTCGCTACCTGGTATCTTATTTTTTAGGGGTGATTGATTACCTAGATATAGCTGATACAGTAACCCAGCCCTAACAACCGAAGATTTACCACTCCCAGATGCACCCAGTACCGCGATAAAATTACTAGAGCCTACCTTCTCCAAAAGCTGATTTGTTAGTTGTGTGCGTCCGTAGAAATATCTGTGATCGTTAGCTTTTTGAGGATTGGTGGGATTGAAATCAAAATATTCTAGTCCTTTGTAGGGACAAATATTACCTCGAACTCCTCCTTTATATGTAAGGATTATTTGACTACCTATATTCCTGACAACTGAGTGCTGGGGTGCATTTTGCAGTGCTGCTTCCAATAATGGCTTTAATGATAGATTAGTGACCGTGCTCTCTTCTTTGTTAGTCGGATCAAGTGCTTTTAACAAAGCAGGAGTCAGCACTCCTCCGTAAGCTACCTGAAATTCGCGACAAGCAGCAATAAAACAACGATCGAAATCTCGCTGTTGCTCAAATTCTGCTAAATTCTGCTCTATAAAATTGAATAACTCTCCGCTATGACAGCAATCCAACCACACAATCTGCTGCCGCACCAGACTATCTTTTAATATTTGATGTAAGCGTTTCAGTGAAAACAGGCCATCTTCGCTGTCATGTTCAAAAAGAGCATCACTGGTCATTAAAAAGCCTTCAGGTTGTCCATCTTTCTCGCTTCGCCAACCATGACCTGCAAAAAACAACAGCGCCGTTTCTGGAATTATACCGCTTTTAGGTTGAAAAAGCTGGGTAATTGCATCCTCCAATTCTTTTAAATCCAAGTTTTTCTCTGAATCTACTTCCCGGACATCTTCCTTACTGGGAAGCCTATGCACCTCAAAGCTACCGTATTTCTCTAAAAGTTGGGCAATCTTCTCGGCATCCTGTGCTGCTGTAGGGAGATTGCCTCCAAATGGATATTCATTGATGCCAATTACCAAGGCTTGTCGCTTCGTCATGTTCACCCACTCATGCAGTAGTGTCTTTTCTGACTATACACAAGCAAATTAGTTTCTTCCGGATTTAATGTTTTTCTTTGTGTAGACTACATTACAGCGATTTTGACTTGCTGTATATACTGGTAATATCCACAAAATATTTTTATGACTGCATCCATTGACACCACTTTACTAGCGTTGTTGATAGCTCTGAGCAACTTAGATGAACCCCTGAGTCCGACTGAACAAGCGGCCCTAAATAAGGTAGGTAAACAGTTAGATGCTAATCCTAAAGCTTGGGATACCATCGAAAAAGGATTGAGGAAGGTGGTTGAGGCGAATGATTCTTTAAATCAGCAATATCAAGTGGCAATAGCTTTAGTAGAAGCCGTAGATGGTAAAATACCCTCTGGACTACTACCCACTGAAGCTGAACTAGAACAGATATTAACAGTTGGGAATAAACTGGAAAAACGTGCTGGTAAACCCAAGCCAGTTCAAGACTCTCAAAGTAACGAAATTCTCAACATGAGTACCGAAGTTCTGAAAACTTTGAACCCAGTAGAAGCCAGCAAAAAATTGCCTTTGGAAAAACTCAAAGATTTCGTTAAAACAACTTTCAATAAATGATAAACCTCGTCTACCCTAACTTATTTATGTTTCTTTATGACCTGCGGGAAGGATTGGGTGAAGATGCCCAATCCTTAACAGCAAATCAGAAAAGTTTTGCGGCTAAACTACCGACAAATATTCGCTCGTCCCTATTTGGCAACGATTCTGTTTTTGAATCCGAATACCTGGAACTGCTGACAAATAGGTTTGAGGGTTTTACTGACGGCGACAAACCATTTGAAGGCTATTATTTACCCGTCCGCTTGAACGATACCTATGGATTACTTTTGGGTTGTTCTTTTAAGGAAGATAGGACTCCTCACCCAGTCAGTTGTCTTGCCCAATTTCAAGCTAAAATCAAGGAAAAGCTAAATAATCAGGACCCAAATATCGGGCAAACCTGGCTGATTGTAACTGAGATGGACAACCAAAACATTAGTCCAGAAGAAGTTGCTAAAAAATGCTGTGAATCCTTAAATATCGGCTTGCAATGGGAACGAGATTTCCCAGGTAAAGGGTCTTTTCTGGGAGGGAGTATATTTGAGCTTTCACGGTACCAACTGCTGATGCAGGAGTCAACACAGGATTCTACACCACGCACTATTCAACAACTACAAGAGAATATCCATCTCATCATTGCCGTAATGCCGAGCAGTGATGCTGCCAAAACAGTTTGGGAAGATTTTAACACTAAACTGCTGCCCTTATTTTGCTATCGCCATAAAGTTTTCTGGGCTTATGCTCAAAGTCGCTATCTGAAACAACAACTAAAAAAAGATTTCAGAGATATTAACCAACTCGTAGGAAACATCTACAGTCAAAATCTCAAAAAACTCCGCAAAACCGTTGTTGATGCCCAAAATCTATTACCTAAGTATACCACAAAATTACATTATCTAGATGCTCAAATTCGCACTATTGAAATTAACGCCATCAACTATAGTAGACGGATCGGTACTATTGGCGATCGCCTAAATCAAATCCCAACCCCAAACTTACAAAACACGATCGCTCAAATCCTCCCCTGCGATCTAAAATTCCTGGAAAAATTCAGCGAAGATGTAGAGAAAAAATACCAGTTACAAGTGCAAAAAGACTATGCTTCTTTCAGTCTAGGCTCACAATTACTGCAAGACTTAATCAACTCAAGTCGGGCAATTACAGAGATAGAACAAGCTGAGCGCGATCGCACTTTCCAAAACACTGTTGGGATTATTGGTGCTGGACTAGCAGTGGGCTCCATCGTCGCCTCAATCGAAATACCGACTGAGCCAAATGACAACTTCTTAAATCCCCCGCTCGATTTGGCGCTTTCTACTCTACATATTCCATGCGCTTGGTTGCCTTTTGCCATTAAGATTACCTTTAGCTTGAGTGCCGCACTCGCCGCTGGGTTATTTACTGCTATACTAATTTGGTTAGGACAGCTTTGGCGGAAAAAGTAACAACAAATCAAACAGCTACCAATTGATTTAGCTGCGATTCACACTGTTGAAAGATGTAATTAACAGCACCAAAAAGTTGATCTAGTTCCTGAATGCTGTAAAAATTGATATTTCTGGTAAAAACATTTCCTTCTAGCTTGCCAAATTGCCAGGTTTTGCCATTAGACACAATACCCAAAATAATAACTTGAAGTTCATCGTTAAGTCGCTGGGCTGCAATCATTTCTGCTATACACTGCGCCCAGCCTTCTTCAAATTTATCTTGCTTAGCTTCAACTAAAAGCAAATACGGTTTGTCAAACACAACTTTGCCGAGAGGAGAACGTTTTGCCAAAATATACTCAGGAAAACCTGACAACTTAGTGTCATAGTTGAGAGCTTCATGGCTCCACAAAACAAATTTACTGCGATAGCACTTCCAAACTTCTTTTAGCACGGGATAAATCAAATTTTCGCAAACTGCAAATTCTGAGTTATCGACTACTCCTTCCATCATCATGATTTGCAAGTCTTCGCGAAAGTAGTCAGGGACACTGAAAGCAATTTCAATCACAAAATTAGCTTCAGTATAAATTGTCTGAAATTCTTTGATAACTGCCCCGATCGTTTTATAATTGCTAAAAGCCATATTTACCTCACTGTGTTTGAGTTAAGTAAGTGGGTACTAACAAATATAACATGGGGAGAGCGCTGGTTTTGCAGCAGTAACTGGCTATTTGGGTAAATTTTGCAACATTTATCCTTTACGTAGCTCTACACCTACCCAAAATGACAGCAAATAAGGTAAAGTAAACGGCACAAGAGTCTAGAACTCTCCAACGACCGCAACTCGGCAAACCCGCCCCTGACCAGCAAAACTGGTCGGTACAGGCGGCATTAACCGCTAATCGTCAACCCCTAACAACCGAGAAAAATGCAAACCTACTACTACGTTTTAGCCAGCCAACGCTTTTTGTTAGAAGAAGAAGCCCTAGATGAAGTGTTTAAAGAAAGAACTCGCAACTACAACGAACAAGAAAAACAAATAGACTTCTGGTTGGTCAAACAGCCCGCTTTCCTAGAAGCACCGACAATGGCAGAAGTTAAAGCAAAATGCCCTCAGCCATCAGCCGCTATTATTTCTACCGATCCAGTCTTCATCACCTGGTTGAAACTGCGATTAGAATATGTACTGACAGGTGAATTTCAAGCACCATCACCAACTATTCCAGATGCCCTTGCATCCCTACAGACAGCATGAATAAAATAGCCAAATATCAGACCCAACAACTAACAACAATTAGGGGTAAACTGTACAAAATAATTTTGTCTCTACCCCTATTTTCTGCTACTTCGGTCGCCCTTTTGGTCTTGACAGTTTTATCGAGTTCTGTTAAAGCTCAGTCGAGCTGTCAACCGCCCCAGTCCGATGAATATCTACTGTTAATTGTCACCCCAACACCCGAACAGCAAGAAAGAGCAAAACGCTCATTCCCTGGAAATACTAACAACACAGTTTGTCAGTACATCAATGACACGGTGACGCGAGTGGGTGGCTTTCGCGACTCGCAAATCGCCAGCGATTGGGTTAAATACATCGAAGATGTTGTCGGATTGCAAGCTTACGTAGTACGATCGCCCGCAGCGGCACTACCCCAAAATTTGCCAGTCTACAACCCTCAGCCAGCGCCGGATTCTGAACCAATCACCAATTCTCCCAGTGGCAATCTTGCCTTCAATCCCCAACCCCTGGGCCCTGGTTATGCAGTGTTAGTCGATTACTTCAACCAACCCGAATTAGCTGGCCAAGTCAGGCAAGCATTAGGCACGCAAGTAGGCTTAGCTTCCTACGGCCAGCGTCCCTTTTTATTCGTTGCTTATACAACGGATCAAAACGCCGCTACTGCTGCGGTAAAAACATTGAGCGATCGAGGTTTTTGGCCGATGTTAGTAGACAGCCGCCGAGTTACCGTAATTGCTCCCGCTGTTCGCTAAAAGATAAAACTTGGCAATTCAAATTGCTTCTTTTCAAACAAAGTCCGCTTAAGGGAACTAATAACAATTATTGTTGTTGTTCGGATTCTAGCGGGCTGCTTCCTAGCTGACTTTCTGCCCGCTTTTTTGCTTCCATTGCCGCTCCGTAATCGGGTTTGTAGCGAATTGCTTTGTCATAGGAGGCGATCGCATCTTCGTATCTTTTTACTGCCACCAGTGCATTGCCTCGGCTGTACCAGGCTTCCGAGTAGTCAGGCTTGACATAGACGGCTTCATTGTAAGAGACTAGCGCATCTTCGTACCGCTTTAAATTGGACTGAGCATTGCCTCTATTGTACCACGCTTGATATTCTTTCGGGTTTAAATCTAAGGCTCTGCTGTAACACTCAATTGCTTGTTCGTACCTGCGTAATTCGTGATATGACCAACCTAAATTGTACCATGCTTGATAATAATCAGGTTTTAATTTGACAGCTTTTTCATAAGCTTCTACTGCTTCTTCATGCCTCCGCATTTTCAGCAAAGCGATGCCTTTACTGTACCAGCCTTGATAAAACTTGGGCTGAAACCGCACGGCTTTTTCGTAGGCTTCAAAAGCTTCTTGGTTTTTGTTAACTTCTAGGAAGACATTGCCTAAATTGTACCAAGCTTCATAATTATCGAATTTGATTTCAACTGCTTTTTGATATGATTCAACGGCTCGATCGTACTGTTTTAATTTTTGGTGAGCTTGTCCCCGATTGTACCAAGCACCGTACAAATTGGGCTGAAATTTTACAGCTTTTTCATAGGAGACGATCGCTTCTTCGTACCGCTGCGAATCTAAGAGAACATCGCCTCTGCCTTCCCACGCTGCGGCATAGTCGGGCTGGATTTTCAAAGCGTTATCAAAAGATGCGATCGCCTCTTGAGACTGTTGCAACTTCTCCAAAGCATAACCGCGTCCCGTCCAAGCTTCCAAGTATTCCGGCTTTAATTCTATGGCTTTATCATAAGCTGACTGCGATTCTCGATATTTTTTCAATTCATATAAAGTTTTGGCTTTTTCCTGCCAAACTTCCGCGTAGTCCGGCCTGAGATTTATAGCTCGCTCGTAAGCTGCCAGAGCTTCTTCAAATCGGCTTAAATTGTAAAGAGTATTACCTCGGTTGTACAGGTCAGTTGCATTGGCCGCATTAAAAGTATTTACACCATAAATAGATGCTATAATACTGATGCCAATTAAACTGGCGATCGACAATATTTTTAAATACAGTTTTTTTCGGGATTTGAGCGGCCCCTTCGCAGCAGCAACCGGAGGCAATACAGGAACTGTACCGCTGAAAGAATTTTTCAATTCTTTAATAGCTTGCAGCGTTTCGCCGGCACTAGAATAACGTTGGCGAAAATCGTACTTTACCATCTTATCTAAAATCTTCGCAAATTCAGGACTGACTGATGTTTTGTCCTGCCAAATAATTTCCTCTGTATCGGGGTTTTTTGGCATTTGGTGAGGATTTATGCCAGTGAGGAACTGAATTGCGATCGCACCGACGGCATAGATATCGCTGCTGAGTTTCGGGTTGCCGTGAGCTTGTTCGCTGGGCATATAACCGGGCGTACCGATGCTCACACTCAAGCTATTCTTGGGCTGAGGATTGGTGATTTGAGTAGTAATTTCTTTGACTGCGCCGAAGTCAATTAAAACTAATTTTCCGTCTCTATCTCTGCGGAGGATATTGCGGGGATTGACATCGCGGTGAATCACATTTTGCTGGTGTACAAAGTCTAAAATTTCTAGAAGTTCTTGCAATATACAAATGACTGCATCTTCCTGCATGACTCCCGCAGTTCCTCCTTGGTAAGGGGAACCTCCCGCAGGCCCTCCTTGGTAAGAGGAACCCCCCCCAGCCCCCCCTTGGTAAGGGGGGGAGCCAAGTCCAGCCCCCCCTTGGTAAGGGGGGGAGCCAAGTCCAGCCCCCCCTTGGTAAGGGGGGGTTTGGGGGGGTATAATTTCTTGACTTAAATCGTGGCCTTCTATAAATTCTTGAACTAGATAAAATTCTTGATTTTCTTCAAAGTAAGCAAAAAGTCGGGGAATGCGATCGTGATTTCCCAACTTGTACAAAACTTGTGCTTCAGTATCAAATAAACGTCTTGCTACCTGTAGAGTTTCCGGATCAGTTGCGTGAGGTTTAAGCTGCTTGACGACGCAGAGGTGATTGCCAGGTAGCTGCTTATCTTCAGCTAAATAAGTTTGAGCAAATCCGCCGCCTCCCAAGTGACGGATAATACTGTAGCGATTGCCGAGTGTTATTCCAAGCATGAGATTTACCTAATATTCCTAGTCTTTTGGAGAATTAGCTTCCAACCAAGCTGTTAAATCTTCGGCATTAGAAAAATCTAACATGGCTTCTGCAAGATTCTCTAATTTGTCGATCGGCAATTTGCTAACTTTGGTTTGACTGTCGGGGTCTAGTTGACCTAAACAGCGACTCAGCAAACGCATAATTAACCCTACTTGTCCTTCTTGTCTGCCTTCTTGTCTGCCTTCTTGTCTGCCTTCTTCCCGACCTAAAGCCACTGAACCCTCTTGATCTTGAGCAAAAAACTCTTGCTGTTGTAATATGTTAAATTCCTCCTGTGTCAAACTAACTTGATTGGCAATTTCAAAAGCTTTCTGAATTTCCGGGACTGTGACCATTGTTTGAGGTACTTCATCCAAAGTGCCAGTAGTTTTGATAAAGTAAATCCACTTGTCCGTAAGAGTTTCCAGTCGATCCAATTCTTTCTTAAATTTTGGCAACTCTACAAATACTAACTCAATGTCATTTTGTAGATAATCAGACAGGCGAGTTCTTTCTTTGAAGACAAAATGCGAAATCACATCTTGCTCGCCACGAAACATTTCAAAATCAGTGATAGTCAAAGCAATCACAGGTCGCAGTTGCTTGTATAGTTCTCCCCTTGTTAATTGGAGTGCATAGGTTTTTGCTGCATTGTACAAAACTCGCTTGCCAAAAGCCTGTACCTTCAAAACTTGCATTTCGATAATCACATATGTGCCGTCATTAAGTAGCGCTTTGACATCTAAGTAGCTGTTTTTTACTCCCGCTATTTGAGGGCCAAGATAAGGGTCAAGGATTTCTAAACTTTCAATTATCGATCGCCCTTCATAGAGTAGGGCATTCAAAAAACTAATCAGAATGTCGGTACTCTGGGCGGAGCCAAATATTTTTTTGAAGGCAAAATCAATTTTGGGATTGATAAATCTCATGTTATTTTTCTCCTTCGACATTTGTACTTAACACGGCTGCCAACCTTACTGTGACAGTCTGTTTGCTTTCTTTCTTGTTCCCTCCCCTTACTAAGGGGAGGGTTAGGGTGGGGTTCTAGATTTTTTCGGACATTAAGATGCTCCCACTATAACTTAACTTTAAACGGCTTTCAAAATCTCGTCATCGACTGAAAAATCTATCTCAGCTTTGTCCCGCCCCGAAACTACATAATCATTCTGAAAAGAATCTTTTAATCCCGAAACTAAGTCAAATTCCGGCTGCCAGTTAAGATCGGTGACAGCTTTATTAACTGAAGCGAAAAAGTGCTGCAATCTCATTGGAAAAGCTTTCTTTTTGCCGAAGTCAAATTGTTTCGGATCGTAGTGTACAATCTTAATAGCATCAGGGGATTTGCCGGCCGCTTGAATGCAGGCGCGGGCTAAACCGTCAAAGGTGACAAATCGATCGCCCGAAACGTTGTAAATTTGCCCGATCGCCCTAGAGTTGCCCAAAACCGCCGCCATTGCTTTAGCCAAATCCTGACAGTGCCCCAACTGCGTGAAGTGCATTCCGTTACCGGGAATCGGAATCGGTCGATCGCGCACAATGCGATCGAAAAACCAAGCCTCTAAATCGTTATAATTTTGAGGGCCGTAAATGTAAGTCGGGCGAATCGAAGTCCAAGGCAAACCGGACTCTGCCAAGTAAGTTTCGGTTTCGCATTTACCCAAATGTCGGCTTTTAGGATCGGTAGCGTCCCCTTCAATATGAGGCATTTGATCCGATTTCAAATAAACCCCCGCAGAGCTCATGTAAACAAAGTGCTGCACCCGCCCTTTAAATATTTCAGCTAAAGGCTTTGTATCGCTGAGTTCACGGCCGTTGTTGTCAAAAACCGCGTCAAACTCGACCGTCGATAACTTGTCGTGCAATTGTTCAACATTTGTGCGATCGCCCTGAATCTGTTTCACGCCCGAAACCGGTACAGGCTTGTTGCCCCGGTTAAACAACACCACTTCATGTCCTTGTGCTGCTAAAATCTTAGTAAGATAAACCCCGATAAACCGAGTACCGCCCATCATTAAAATTCGCATTATTTTCGATGCTCCTTACAGTTAGTGTAAATATCTTACAATAAAGTTATGCCCTAGGGCGTGTTTTCTATCCCCGGAGATCCCCCTAAATCCCCCTTAAAAAGGGTGACTTTGACAATGATTATTTCACCTTTTTAAGGGGGCTGGGATTTTGAATCTCATGAGAAATCACTCAGACTAGATAATTCATCCGTGTATCCGTGTCCTCATCCGTGTAGTGCTTTCCTTCTCCAATAATTTCAATTTGCCTAAAATAGCCCTATGCAAGTTCCCCGGCTGCATCCAGAAACAATCGAAGAAGTAAAACAAAGAGCCGACATAGTAGACGTTATTTCCGGTCGCGTCGTCTTGCGGAAACGCGGGAAAGAATTCGTAGGTTTGTGTCCCTTTCACGACGAAAAATCTCCCAGCTTTACTGTCAGTCCCGGCAAACAAATGTATTATTGTTTCGGCTGCGGTGCAGGCGGCAATGCTTTTAAGTTCCTCATGGAATTGGAGAAACGCCCTTTCAGCGAAGTAGTATTAGAATTAGCTAAAAATTATCAAGTCCCGGTCAAAACAGTCGAACCAGAACACCGACAAGAATTGCAGCGGCAAATTTCTCTGCGGGAACAACTCTATGAAATCTCAGCACTAACAGCCAACTTTTACGAACACGCTTTGCGACAAACCCAAGGAGAAGAACCCTTAGCATATCTCAAATCAGAGCGCCAGCTAAGCGAAGAAACTATCCAACAATTTCAATTAGGTTATGCACCCCAAGGTTGGGAAGCACTTTACAGTTATTTAGTAGAACAGAAAAACTATCCGGCGCAATTAGTAGAACAAGCTGGATTAATTGTACCCCGAAAAAATGGCGGCAGCGGTTATTACGATCGCTTCCGCAATCGCATTATGATTCCCATTCGCGATACCCAAGGCAGAGTCATCGGTTTCGGCGGCAGAGCTCTCGGCGACGAACAGCCGAAATACCTCAATTCTCCCGAAACAGAACTCTTCGATAAAGGCAAAACTTTATTCGCCTTAGATACGGCGAAAACAGCCATTAGCAAAGCCGATCGCGCAGTGGTTGTAGAGGGGTACTTTGATGCGATCGCACTTCAGGCCGCCGGCATCTCCAACGCCGTCGCTTCCCTCGGCACAGCCTTAAGTTTAAACCAAGTGCGGCAGTTATTGCGGTACACGGACTCCAAACAAATTATCCTCAACTTCGACGCCGACAAAGCAGGAACTCAAGCAGCAGAACGCGCGATTGGAGAAATAGAAAAACTCGCTTATCAAGGAGAAGTCCAACTGCGGGTGCTCAATATTCCCGACGGCAAAGATGCCGACGAATATCTCAAAACCTACTCCCCAGAACAATATCGAGAATTGCTGGAAAATGCTCCGTTGTGGCTCGACTGGCAACTGCAACAAATGCTCGTAAATCAAGATTTGAAGCAAGCCGATACTTCCCAGCAAGTCACCAAAAAAATTATTAATTTATTAACCAATATCACTGACGACAATCAGCTAGCACATTACCTGCAAAAGTGCGCCGAAATTCTCAGTAAAGGAGATTTTAGACTCACAAAGATGATTGCTGAAAACTTGCTCAATCAAGTAGTCAGCGATTGGGCAAAGCGGCAGAGTCAAGACGAATCTTTAACAATGCCCCTGTTAATTAGAAACAAGCTGAAGCCGAACAAACAATATAAAAAGCAGCGTGCAAGCGGCGAAAACAAAAGCTCAAAATCAAGCTTATCTGCCGTAGCCCGCAGTCTTTTAGAAGAAGCAGAAGCGCAATTATTGCAGATTTATTTGCACTGTCCCGAATATCGCCAAGATGTCAGAGAGGCAATAGAAGCTAGAGACGTGCAGTTTAGCCTTTCTCACCACAGATTTTTGTGGCACCAGATTGTGAATGCTGAAATATTGCACAAAATGTCTTTACAAGTAGCGCCTTCAGAGTTAATATTGAAATTGCAAGATAGCTTCATTGAATATCCCAATCAACTAAATCAAATATCGCATTTATTTCACTTAAATGAGTTCTCAGAAAGAAACGTTTATCGTGCACCTCTAGTAATTAGATCGGCCCTCGCCTGTATCGAGCAAATTATCAGCATGAAGCGCCGCCGAATTGCACTCAATATGTGGGAAAAAGCCAAGGCAGCTAGCAGTGGCGAAGAGGCTATAGAATATCACCAACTATTCTGTGCCGAACAAGAATGGCTCAAGGAATTAGAGCGGCTGCGTCAAGTTAATTTTTACGATTTAACCTCCGTACCTTGGGGGGGAAATTTCTAGAATTTCAGGACTTTAGTCCCTACTACGAACCAAAATCAGCTACCAACGAAACAGCCAGAAGATGGAAATGGAAGCAAACTTAGATGGGATATGCGATCGCCATTAGCACCGTTGTTGTTCGAGGATGACGAGTGGTTAGATCCTTGGGAGTCTGGTTTGGTGGTTGTCCAGGTTTTGTCTGCCACTCCGGCGAAACGGAAAGCTTCAACAAAGCGTACTTTGGAGAAGTTTCCCATTCAAAGTTTTGGGACGTTAGTGACTAATTTATCGGCGATCGCTAAAAATCGAGTGCAGCCTAAACTAGCGCGTGTTTCAGTTAGTTTCGACCTGACGACGGCAACTCCTTTACAGCAGAAAGCCTTCGATTTGCTGGCGGTTTCGCTGACATTCTAGTCATGTATCCGGCGGGGGCTAAAGCCCGATCGCCCTACTGATGGGGGGAATACTAGGAACTTTAAGAGGACGCGGGAGAAGTTCCGTTTCAGGTGGCGTTACTCTGAGGTAATCGGCGATAAACTCACCATACGTTTTCCTGATTTCGTCAGGGAGAAATTTATATCCAAGGAGCTTCGATCGACATTCGGTGGAGCCACAACAACATTTGGGAATGTCAATGAAACTGTACTCTGTTGTAGAGTAATCCCATGTAATCTCGCTTCCCGAAGGAATATCAACCAATGCCACGAAATCGTATGCTCCGAATTGATTATTCCGAACCCCTGTGTTTGGGCTACAAGAATGATTAATCAATACTCCCGGTTCATCTATTTCTATATGCAGGTCCAAGTCCATCTGAATCGAGTGAGTAGTTCTTTCGGGCAAGATATCGACTCGCCGTCCAACCACCACGGTCTCACCTTTACGGAAGCCTCGGCTGGCAAAAACGCCTCTACCTTTCTCTGTTTGCTGGATGAAATTATCGAAACCCATTTTCCTCACTCTTAATACAAATTACAAATCTAATTCTAATTCCACGAGGTTAGGGCTCGGAAGCGACACGGGAGCGTTAATGGGCTCAGTATCCGAATCTGACAGCGCTGCGACAATCGACTCGTTAACCTGGATTTCGCCATTGTGATCAGTGTCCTGAGATTTGCTTTGACCAAAAACCATTGCCACCACTACAAGAGCTGCGCCAATCACACCGCGTATTCCAAGTTTCTCTCCTAGTAGTAGAAACGAGAAAATCGCTGCGAAAATCGGATCTAGCGTATAAATTAGCGCCGTCTGGTAAGCGTTAACCCATCGTTGGGCCAATACTTGAAGCACAATCGTAGCAGCAGTATCAAATAAGCCAATATATAAAAGAATACCAAGATTCGCGCCAATTGCTTCCTGTTGTGTAAGCAGATCGGGAGCGGCCCAGATTACAGAAAATATTGTTATCACCCAAAGCTGGATCGCAGCGAGTGGCAAAATGGGGTGCCGCAACGTGGTGGACTCAAGCTTAAGAGTGTAGATCGAGTAGAGGAAGGCGTTGCCCAAGATCAACAGATCGCCGAGCACTAGCTGTTCACTCTCCCAACACATCACTCCAATGCCAAAGATGGCAATTCCTGCGGCGAGGAAAGTTTTTGGGAACACCTGCCTACCTAGCAGTTGCCCTAGCAGAGGAACTAGGATGACGTTGAAACTGGCAATGAATGCAGCACGATCGGCAGAAGTCGTCTCAAGGGCAAGGGTTTGGAGGACTGATGCAGGAAACAGTATGAGTGATAAGAAGACTCCATCCCGTAGCAGGGAAAAATTCAGGAAGCGCAAATAGGGGGTAAACGGCAACGCTGCTATTACGTAGCGGGTTGCAAATATTGCAGAAGGAGAAAGACTGCTGAGAGCTCCCTTGATAACCGGATAGCTTGTACCCCAGATTAGGGTGACAAGGATCAACACTGCTATACCCCAAGCATGGAGAGTGTTTGGCGATCTTTGAGAACCAATATTTAATTCTGTAGTCATTGAGTAGCCTAATCGATTAGCAATGTAACTAAATTCAGTTAGTTAACCGTAAAGAGGTTGACTAGAGTAAGAAATATCAATATTTTAAAGTCGAATTCAGCCTAAACTAGCGGGTGTTGCAGTTAGTTTCGACCTGACGACGCCGACTCGTTTACAGCATAAAATCTTCGATTTCCTGGGGGTTCCGCTGATATTGCAGTCATGTACCGGGCAGTGGCTCAAGCCCGATCGCCCTACTGCCACAGAGTTTACATGAAACTTACCCCGCCCGCGGGGTAAGTTTTGTTTAATTAGCCTTTTAATAATCGCAAAAAAGAGTTTCGCGAGTATCTCTACCCGTCACCGGATTAGTACCTTTTGCCACTTTACAAAGTTTTTCTATCATATCGTCTCGCAGCAGTGTCTCTGTAAAATCAGCACCGTCAATGACCGCTCCTTCGAGTCTGGTATTATAAGCGAAAGCACCCTCAAGGATAGCATTAGTTAAATTTGCTTTCATCATGCGAGCTAAATCTAAAGTAGCACCCGTGAAATTAGCGCCTTCAAAATTTGCCTCTTCCATATTGGCAGCAAAAAAGCTGACACCCCGCAAATCTGCATTAGTAAAATTGCTGTTGCGAAGATTAGCTTTATTAAAACTGTCGTCAGTCAGAACTTGTCCACTAAAATCAGCGCCGACTAGGATTTCTTTGTCGTGATCCAAAGCGAAAGCAGGTGCGGGATTAATGCCGATCGCCCCAGCGGCAATTACTGCTAAAATAACAAAACTCAGCAAGAAAGTATAAATATGTTGGCGAATTCGAGAAATCATCATACAAGTTCAAGCTAATGGGCAGTCGTGACAGTTCAGAATTGAATTCTACCAGAAAGCGCGTCAAGCGTAGCTATCCCGTAGGGAATCGCCCGCTCGCCACCGCTGACTCCAATTCCCCCCAATCCCCAAACTCTAGGGATATCGGCACATTGGGAGAAAACTTAGTCGCCGAGTGGTTGCAGCAGCAAGGCTGGGAAATTTTGCACCGCCAGTGGCACTGTCGCTGGGGAGAGATTGACATCATCGCACTCGGAAGAGATGAAGAAAGCGAAATCAACAGAGGTAACGAAAATTCCCCATTCCCCATTCCCCATTCCCCATTCCCCATTCCCCATTCCCAAACATTAGCATTTGTAGAGGTGAAAACTCGCCGCCGGGGAAATTGGGATGCGGGTGGAATGTTGGCTATTAATACCACAAAACAAGCCAAACTTTGGCAAACAGCCGAAATATTTTTAAGCACTCATGCAGATTTAGCCAATAATTATTGTCGCTTTGATGTCGCTTTAGTCAGGTGCGAACCTTTACAACAAAACACTAAGCAAATATTACCACCATTAACTGCAGCGCATTCTCAATCCGCCGTTGCAGGTAACTACCGACTCACCCTGCAAGAATACATTCGCTCGGCTTTTAGCATTTAAAAATATATAATTAAAATTTAGAGGGTAAAATCTCAAACCAATGCCCCTAGGTCATTTTTAATTGTTAACTTGCCTAGGCTGTGGCGCATTTCTGTCTTGAGCTTTAACGGAGCTGAAAAAAGCGTTAAATCTTCTCCCGCTTTCCCCTTCTCTCCCTCTCCTGTTCTGTCATCACAGTTAATGTATATGCGTAGCAATCTAGGCCAGAGTTTCCGGGCAATATCCCAGACCCTTGACAAACTGCTGGCGAAACGCTTCAATTTCTTTGCGGTCAGGGCAGCCGTGACAAACCACTGCCACCTGGTAGCGGCGCATCACGCTCAGTGGCGATTGTCCGGTTTCCAAACTCCAAAGCGCCATTTGCAAGCGAATTTCAGGATCGTAAGGAATCCCGAGTTCGTTCATAAAAGCCCGAAAATCCCCGTGCATTTCGGGAGTTAAGTATTGGCTCATTTTCACCTTTACCACCCAGCCGTCAATTTGGTGAATAACAGTGATAAATTGCAAGGGAAGATGATGAGCCGTGCGTAGGTAATCCACGACTCTCAGAGTAAGGCTAGTATTGGCGATGTAGTAGAGGTATTCCATAACGATCCTTATGAGCCTTATGAGCAAAGCTGATGCTATACCTCTATCGTCGCGGACTCTACCCGCCACCACAAGGGGAAAAGCACCCGACTTTGAATGGGGGTTTTTACCCAATTTGTTACCCAGTTGACAGATCGATCGCACAGGAATTCACTCGATGACAGAGATGGACTGGTCTTTGGACGGCTATGACTACGAACTTCCGCCCTCGCGCATTGCCCAAAATCCCGTAGTGCCGAGGGACAGTTCTCGCTTGCTGGCTGTAGATTCTCCCAGCACCCAGCAACACCGGATTTTCCGGGATTTGCCAGATTTGCTGGAACCAGGCGACTTGCTGGTACTCAACAACACCCGCGTGCTACCCGCGAGGCTCTACGGGCACAAACCCAACGGCCCGGCTGTGGAGATATTGTTGATGGAAGAACGGCAGCACAACTGTTGGCTGGCTTTGGTTAAACCGGGGAAACGCTTAAAGTTGGGATCGCAAATTGAGTTTGATCCCATCGCCCCTGCCGATGAGAACTCTACCACAGCTCCTTGCTGTTGCCGAACCGATGCCACGATCCCCGATCGTCGTCGATTGACTGCAACAGTTATAGAGAGGGACGACGCAACAGGAGGACGGCTGTTGGAGTTTGACATCCCCACAGATGAGAATCTGGTGAAGTTTTTGGACGAATACGGCCACGTACCCTTGCCGCCCTACATCGACCATTCCCAAGCTTCAGCGGAACAGTACCAGACTGTTTATGCCGATCGGCTTGGGGCGGTGGCTGCCCCCACAGCAGGCCTGCACTTCACCGAAGAATTGTTCAGCCGCTTGGAACAGCGGGGAATCGAAAAAACTTTTGTCACCTTACACGTCGGAGTAGGGACGTTTCGCCCGGTGGAGGTGGCAGACGTGACGGCTCACAAAATGCACGGCGAATGGGTGGAAGTACCCGCCGCCACCGTTGAGAAAATCCGGGAAACTAAAGCCAGAGGCGGGCGGATCATTGCCGTGGGTACCACAGCAGTCCGAGCTTTAGAGGGAGCCGCCGCCGCGAGTGGCGATTTTTCCTTGCAACCTTTTTGTGGCCCGACCGATTTGTTTATCTACCCTGGTTACAAGTGGCGGGTTGTAGAGGGGATGATTACCAATTTTCACTTGCCCCGCTCTACTTTGATGATGATGGTGAGTGCGATGATTGGAAGGCCTCGGCTGTTGGATTTGTACCGAGAAGCGATCGAGCATCAGTACCGCTTTTATTCCTTTGGCGATGCCATGCTGATTTTACCCACAGCAAAAAAGGATTGATCGATCGGGCATCGGGTTCGCCCCATGCCCGGTATTCCGTTTCTATTCTTCCTCCTCTTCTTCATTGCCAGGATACACGAAGCTGTTGGAACGTCCAGTCAGAACAGATTTGCCCAGAGACAGAGCTTTCTGAGCTGCCACTACAGCTTTGCGCTTCCATGTGGCCTTACGCATATTCTTCTTGGATTTGGAGGTTTTCTTCTTAGGGACTGCCATGACGCTAAATACTTTCTGCTTATATAGACAAACAAACATTCTAGCCGATTTTGTCGGCAATGCTTACTCAAAAAACGGCAATAACTGCTCACCAACCAATATCAAGTAGTAGGGTGCGTCAGCGATTAGCTTCTGGAAAAATAGACAAAATCCCCTAGATCACGCACCCGCAGCAGCTAAAGTTCGTGAAAGTGGTAGATCACGACGCCAGTTACCGCATCGTTCTCGATACTCACATAATCCGTTTTGAGCAGTGCCGTGAAAGCCTCTTCCACTTCGGCAAAAGTAGCGCCGGTTGCCATCACCCCTTGGGTGACAGATAATCTTCCGTTCTTGGTATAAGCTGCCTTCAGGAGTTTAACCCCTAACTGGTCTGGAGTTTGCTTGGGATATGTCGCGGCGATCGCCCCGTTGCTGGGATATAGCGGTATACCTTCGCGAGATACGCCGAGTTTGCCCCTGAGACTGGCGTTGTGTTCATCCACCATGTTCGGCAGCAGCAGCAAGTCAAACAATTGCCCAAACCCAAACAAACCAAAGGTAAACAGCCACAGCAAACCACTACCAATCTTGCCGTTGTAGAGGCGGTGGAGTCCGAAGGGGCCGAAAAAACAAGCTGCCCATAAAAGGTAACTAACACCTAAATTGCTCATTTTCTGACCGTCCTGCCTGATTATTCTAAGAATTGGAGTCCCTGTATACATTTTGTACTTTCTATCTGGTCTTTGAACAGTTTGACACCAGCAGATATTTGTGCATAGTCCGAAGTTATTGTTTATTTACTACCAATTCCCCATGCCCCATGCCCCATGCCCCATGCCCCATGCCCAGTGAGTAATTTTGCGTAGCAATTCTTAACGCCAGCAACATATTTGCGCGGGCGAGAGCTTGGTAAACTGGAGGGCGTGGAAATTACAGCAGCTTAGACTTAGATTCCACACGGAGCGCCAAACCAAGCGCGCCGCCAGCGCTGGCCGGACATACACGATCGCGATCGTCCGCAGTACCCGACAATGGAAACAAGCGAGTAGTTATAAGCAGAAATCCAATAAAAATATGGTAGATTCCCTCAAAAAACCCACTTTTGAAGAACTGCGGCCGGGAGTGAAAGCCCCAGCCAAAGAAACTATTCTCACGCCGAGATTTTACACAACCGACTTTGACGAGATGGCCAAAATGGACATCTCGGTAAATGAAGCCGAACTAGAAGCAATTATCCAAGAGTTCCGCGTTGACTACAACCGCAACCACTTCGTGCGTGATGCCGAGTTCGATCAATCTTGGGAACACATCGACGGCGAAAAGCGCCAGTTGTTCATTGAATTCCTGGAACGCTCTTGCACCGCTGAGTTTTCTGGCTTCTTGCTCTACAAAGAATTGGCACGCAAGCTCAAGGACAAAAATCCAGTGCTGGCCGAAGGTTTCTTGCTGATGTCGCGGGACGAAGCGCGGCACGCCGGATTCCTCAACAAAGCTCTCTCGGACTTTAATTTGTCCCTGGATTTGGGTTTCTTGACAAAGAGCCGCAGTTACACATTCTTTAAGCCGAAGTTTATTTTCTACGCGACTTACTTGTCGGAAAAGATCGGTTATTGGCGCTATATCACGATTTATCAGCACTTAAAAGCCCATCCTGAAGACCAGATTTATCCGATTTTCCGATTCTTTGAAAATTGGTGCCAGGATGAAAACCGCCACGGAGATTTCTTTGATGCGGTGATGAGAGCTCAGCCTCAGATGTTGAATGATTGGCGCGCTAAGCTTTGGTGCCGTTTCTTCTTGCTGTCAGTGTTCGCGACAATGTATCTCAATGATATCCAGCGCGCCGGTTTTTATCGATCGCTCGGACTTGATGCTCGCGAATACGACATTGAAGTGATTAAAAAGACCAACGAAACAGCAGGCCGCGTATTCCCCGTGATGCTGGACGTGAACAATCCAGAATTTTATGAACGGCTGGATATTTGCCTCAAGAACAATCAGCAGTTGACAGCAATTGTTGCTTCTAATACTCCGAAATTCTTGCAGTTCTTCCAAAAATTGCCTTTGTATCTGTCGAACGGCTGGCAATTAGTGAAGCTGTACTTCATGAAAACAATTGAATCACCTTCAGTACAGGGCGTTGTGCGTTAAGTTTTGATTTTTCATCCTCTGTGACGGCGGTTCTGCGACAAGCAGAACCGCTTTTTTTTGGTATGATGTTAGATTAGTTTTCATTGGCGGCGTGCGATCGGGTTTCAAATTCAATTAAGGAACTTTATGAAGGAGTTAATTGTGAGATGAGGAATGAGTGATATGAGTTCGGGAAGACGCAACTCTTTTGCAGACTACAAAGCAGATGGACACAACTGGATCACCTTGACTGCCGGAGAATACTATCCCGATATATTGCAGGAGGCTTGCCAACTTTACGAACCAGTTTTAGTAATGTTTGGGCAATTACTCAGGACTTCTGAATCATCAGTGCGTCTATTTATACAGATTTCAGAGGTTCCCAGCACATGGATGCGAGTTCAACTTTTTAGCGTGTTTCGCAAGTATGTCAGCCCTGAGCTTCCCGTGGAAATGCTCAGAAGGAAAAAAAAGGCAACGGAAATTTGCAATCAGTTCGGAGCACGTTTTAGGTCTGTTCAAGAAGTTCAAGCTGCTTATATGACTCGTCCAATTCCCGATGAGGCAATGTCGGCTCTATTGTGGGAATACAAAAGTCGCGGAAAAAAAGGATACGACCTAACTGAAAGATTTTTCTCCTTATTCCGCTTACACTTTCCCTACTTGGCAATCAGAGGGCCAGAGCGAGCTGGAAAAGATATCCTGATGGGAAATGTCTTCGTCAACTATCCCAACCCGAAACGTCCTGTTGATTTTGTGATTTACGATATTAATGAAAATGACTTGCTCGCAATAGGATTGGCAAGATATGATTCTGATAGAGGCGGTGCACAAGAAGACGATCGAACAGGTGGTTATCGTAGTTGCGCTGATGAAATCCTCAGTTATACACAAAATCATAACTTAAGAACTAAAGTAATTTTTCTGAATGATGGGCCCGGTCTCTTACTCGGCTCGATGTGGGACGACTACGCCAATATTGAAAATAGCTGGCCAGATAAGATTATAGTATTGACACTGCGTATGGTTCCCCATCGGATTACAGTGGAATGGCTGCGTTCTTGAAAATAGGAGTGACAATGGCTACTGGTATTTCAAAAAAACAATCGCAGGGTCAAGCTGCATCTAATTTTAGTGAAAGCCAATTAAACAATACCTTGGATGCGTGCTTTTCATATCCAGGAAAAGTGCCGGCAAGTGAAGTTTTAGACACTCATCAAGCTGAATGTGTAAAACTGTGGTCTAGCAATGACCAGCTAAGTCTGGCAAATGAAAACCGTCTTTACTATGGTGATAATTTACCAATCTTAGCATCTTTACTTAAAGATAGTTCCGTAAAAGGTAAAGTAAGATTAATTTATATAGATCCGCCTTTTGCAACTAAAAGTGTGTTTCAATCGCGTTCTCAGACTGAGGCTTATTCTGACTTATTAGGAGGGAACAGCTATATTGAATTTATTCGTCAGAGGTTGATACTATTGAGAGACTTATTAGCTGATGACGGCTCAATCTATGTCCATCTTGATGATAAAATGGCATTTTATATCAAGGTGATTATGGATGAAATTTTTGGTCAACGCAATTTTAGAAATTGGATTACTCGCAAAAAATGTAATCCAAAGAACTACACAAAAAAGACTTACGGCAATGTTTCAGATTTTATCCTGTTTTATAGTAAATCAGATACTTATGTCTGGAATCGTCCTGTTGAAGAATGGACAGATAAGCGCGCCAACAAAGAATATGAATACATTGAAAAGGAAACTGGACGGCGATATAAAAAGGTTCCGATTCATGCGCCTGGAGTGCGAAATGGCGAAACTGGAAAGTCTTGGCGAGGGATGAATCCGCCACCAGGAAAGCATTGGCAATTTCCACCTCAAACACTAGATGAAATGGATGCTAGAGGGGAAATATATTGGTCTGCAACAGGAAATCCCCGTCGCAAGATATATTTGGATAGCAGTAGCGGGATTCCCGTACAAGATATTTGGCTAGAGTTTCGCGATGCTCACAATCAGAATATTAAAATTACAGGTTATCCAACTGAGAAAAACCGTGATCTAGTTAGTAGAATTATTCGAGCTTCATCAAATCCTGATGATTTAGTGTTCGATTGCTTTGCCGGTTCGGGTACGACTTTGAGTGTTGCTTCGGAGTTTGGGAGGAGATGGATAGGAATTGATAATAGTTCTGAGGCGATCGCAACTACTTTGCGCCGTTTTGCTAAGGGTTGCGAACGGATGGGCGATTTTGTCAGCCAGCAAACATCCCTACACCAGAATCCATCGGATGACGAGTCTCGCCAATTATCGCTTTTTAACTTAGATGAATCTATATTTCAAGCTGAGTCTCCCTTAGAAAAAAGCGAGATGATTAATAACTTTGATCTTTATGCAACTGATTCGTTTGCTGGGGAACTAAAAAATATTGTGAGGCAATGGATAGAATGGCAGTAGCAGCGTACAAAAAAAATCACAAAAAGCATTCTGCCACATCGCAAAAATTTGCTAGACAATTACCATATAAGATTTATCAGCAATTAATTAAACTTGATATCATAACTGTTTTCCCTAAAATTTATCGCCATTCCCCCTGAAGAGTAAAAGCCGCCCAATAATAAGGAGAACGCCACTCTTCCTGCTTCAACATTTCCAGTTGTGCCGCCCTTAAAGCCGCCGCTGGCGTTAACCCTTTTTGCAGCATTCCCTGATAGAAACTCGACATTAACGTAGCCGTTCCTTCATCATCCACATTCCACAAACTCACCACAACTCGCTGAGCCCCTGCATACATAAATCCCCGCGTTAATCCTACCATCCCCTCGCCTTGAACGATCTGCCCCATTCCGGTTTGACAGGCACTTAACACTACTAAATCGGCTGCTAATTTGAGATTGAAAATATCAGTAAGTCTCAGGAATCCGTTTAAGGGATTGCCCTTTTCATCTACCAGTGACAAGATGATTCCCGATAGTTCCGGGTTAGTGCTATTCGCTAAACCATGAGTTGCAAAATGAATGATTTTATATTGGCTTAAGTTCTGACTGGTTGCTGCGGCGCGGCTGGCTGCAAAATCCAAAGATGCGGTGCGAGAATTGGCTGGTACTAATGCTTGAATGATTTGAGCTTCTTGGCGTGTAAATTTTAAACGGCTCAACTGTATGTTATTGGCGCGGCTAGAGCGGCTTAAACCGAGATTTACTGATTCTATTGCTTGGGGATTGCCGCTATTAGACTGGGTTCTGACTCGTTCATCGTCACCGCTAAAAACTGGATCGGCGAGCATTGCTAAAGTCCGAGTTGGGGGTTGTCTGTCATTGTAGTTTTGTCTTAAGATTCCCAAGGTGGAAGCGGAAGGCAGCAGCACAATTTCATGGTCTACAATTAAAGGCGAATTCCGATTTTTACCGGGTGTTTCGGGGAGCGAGAGGGCGGCAAAGGGGAGGTAATTGAGAATGCCATCGCCAACTATCAGGAGGCGTTTTTGACCGAGTTGTGCTGCTACAGGTTGTAAAATAATTTGACTAAGCGTGTTGTTAGCTTCAGCAACTCGATCGGGAATGTTTCGGTAGCGCGGGTTAGTCACAGCATTGCGGAAATTGCGGGCGACTTTTTCGATGTCAACCTGTTTGGGCAATTCATAACTGGTGATACTGGTTTTAGTCACAGCCCAGAGATAGCTACGATGTTTCCCTAAAGAATACTGGAGTAAAATGGTATTGTCATCGAGGATTTGTTGTTGAATCTGTGCCAGCGTTAAAGGTTGCGGTTGGGTGAGAGTGGCGTACCGGGGACTGGTGGAGCGGATTTGGGCTTGAATGTCCTGATATTGTCCTAGTAAAGTTTGCCGTTTTTGGTCTAATTCTACTTTCTCTGCGGGGGTATGATTGGGGCGGCTTAGAGTTTCGATTCGGCGTGTTTCTAAGGCATCGAGTTGCTGTTGTAAATTGCGTTCTTGCTGCAATAATTCCGGGGCTACACCTTGGCGAATATCGGCGTTTGCTTCTTGAAGAAGTTCTAGGAGGCTGCGGGCACGGGAACTTTCGCTGGCTTCTAAGGCTTTGCGATCGTAACCAGAGTTGGGATTGGTTTTGTGCAGTTCCATTAACAGATCAATGTATAACTGGTAATAGTGTTGTACCGTGGCAAAGTATGAGATACGGAGTTCGTGGTTGGTAATTTTGGTGCGGAGGTTTTCGATGATTTTGATGGAGCTTTCAATGTCAGTGAGGGCTGCGATTAAATTGCCTCGATCGCCTTTGAGAATAGCCCTATTGTAGAGGGTGAGGGCTTCCCCAGGACGATCGCCCACAGTGCGAAACAGCGGCAGGGCTTGGTTGAAATATTCTTCTGCTTTCTCCAGTTTTCCCAATTCTGAGTAAGTATTACCTACATTGTTGAGGCTGTTGGCTTCTCCACGCCTATCGCCCGCTTTTTGTCTCAAATCGAGGGCTTGTTTGTAGTAGTCGAGGGCTGTTTGTTTTTCTCCCAAATCATAGTAGACTATGCCAATATTGTTGAGGATAGTGGCTTCCTTAGTCCGATCGCCCATAGCCCGGAATAAGGGAAGGGCTTGGTTAAGATACTCTTTTGCTTTCTGTTTTTCTCCCAAATCGTTGTAGGCTAAGCCGATGTTGTTGAGTGTGGTGGCTTCCGCAGTGCGATTGACCAAAGATTTGTCGCTGTTTGCGGGTAGGTTCGAGATGTTGCTGAGGTTGATACTTGCTTCAGGGCGATCGCCCATTTCCCGAATTAAGGAAAGGACTTGGTTATAGTAGTCGATGGCTTGCTGTTTCTCTCCCAAAGCATAGTAGAAGGCGCCGATATTGTTGAGGATGAGGGCTTGCATCTGGCGATCGCCTACAGTCTGAGACCCAGAAAGGGCTTGCTTGTAGTAGTTCAGGGCTTGCTGTCTTTCTCCTAATCTATTACTAATCAAGCCCATTATATTCAGCGTCTCAGCTTCCTTGCCCCGATTTCTAAGCATTTGATAAAGCGAACGCGCTGCATCAAACTTTTGCAATGCCTCCTGGTAAGATGCTGCTGTTTCCTGAGCCAATAGTCGCTTAGCTTCCTGAAGCAATCGCTCGGCTTCATCTGTTTTTTGATTTAATCGTTGTTTGTTTTTCTCAATTAATCGATCGGCTTCTCCATCCGGGATTTGATTCCTACTGACATCGAGGGTGGTCAGATATACCAATCCCGCTAAAGGTTTGATATCTGCGATTTGATTTCTACTGAGGTGTAGGGCGGTCAGATTTGTCAATCCCGCTAAAGGTTTGATATCTGCGATTTGATTGGATTCGAGGAAAAGCAGTATCAGATTGGCAAATCCCGATAATGGTTTCACATCTGCAATTTTATTGCCACTCAAATAAAGAAAATTCAACTCCGTCATTGTCGATAAAGGTGTCACATCTACAATTTGATTAGATGCGAGGGACAGCCCTGTTAGATTAGTCAATCCCGCTAAAGGTTTTACATCTACGATTTGATTAGCTTCGAGGAAAAGCTCTGTCAGATTAGTCAGTCCCGATAATGGTTTCACGTCTGAGATTTGATTGAATTTGAGGACGAGGGATCTCAGATTAGTCAGTCCCGATAAGGGTTGCACATCTGTTATTTGATTTACACTGAGGTTGAGCATTCTCAGATTGGTGAATTTTGATAATGGTTTGATATCGACTATTTGATTGTCAGCTAGGTAAAGTAGTGTGAGATTAGTCAGTCCCGATAATGGTTTCACGTCTGAGATTTGATTTGAAGTGAGGACGAGAGATCTCAGATTAGTCAGTCCCGATAAGGGTTGCACATCTGTTATTTGATTTGTACTGAGGTTGAGCTCTCTCAGATTGGTGAATTTTGATAATGGTTTGATATCGACTATTTGATTGCGAATCAGGGAAAGTTCTGTGAGATTAGTCAGTGCTGTTTGAGCGCGATCGCACTCTTGTGTTTTTGCTTTTGATAGCAACACCTCCACCGTATGTCTGGTTTCAGGGGTCAAATTCTCTTTGTTGGTACAGAAATCAGCAAAACTTTCAAATGTCTGGGGATTTGGCGCGGCGGCAGATCCCATCAGGATAGTCGCACCTACAGCTAACCCCCAACGCCCCCAAATCGAAAGTATGGGATTCATAAGCACTCGCTCAAAAAAGACCTAATTAGCTGCTATCATAATCTATCGCACCTTGTGATGCACCCTTTTCCTTCCTGCTTGCCAATTAGATCGGGAGCATTTGGTGAAACAATAGTCCCTCCTGGTTCTCGCTGCACTCTCCAAGGATTATTAGAAGCCGGGTTTAAGAAACCGGGTGTTTCCCAAAAACCCGGTTCCTCATGAAAAATTCGGTTTCTGCACAAGTCCTATTTTACGTTACTCTCAAGTGAAGAATTTTTAATTAGCGATCGCCCTCAAATTTAGTATCTATTATTGGCTGCTGTTTTATGAAAATCAAGAAAAAACAATTAAACCAATCGAATGTTATTTTTTCCCTAGCAATGCTCGGTGTCTTCCTCTTTTCCTTAAGTCTACGCTTTTGGGAACTAGAGCGATTTAACACTTTAGTATTTGACGAGGTTTATTACGCTAAATTTGCCAACGATTATCTCACCAAAACTCCGTTTTTCAACGCTCACCCGCCTCTAAGCCAGTACATAATTGCGATCGGAATTGCGATCGGCACTCACCTTCCCTTCGGCAAAACAGCCGTCAACAGTATGGCTGGCTCCCTGCTTTCCCCTTGGGATTACCGCTGGCTGAATGCTCTCACAGGTTCCTTTATTCCCCTAGTTGTGGGAGCACTAGCTTATCAGCTAGTTCCCCGCCGCACCTTTGCTTTTCTTGCTGCTTTATTGATTGCCTGCGACGGTTTGTTTTTAGTTGAGTCTCGCTACGCGCTGAACAACATTTATCTAGTTTTGTTTGGAATTTTAGGTCAGTTATTTATTTTAAAATCCGTAGAAGCAGAAGGCAAAAAGCGCTGGCTTTGGCTGGTTATTGCCGGAATAGGTTTCGGCGCATCTGCGGCTATCAAATGGAACGGATTATGGTTTCTTTTCGGTACTTATCTAATTTTAATCTGTGCTTGGACAGTTCGTTTTATCCAGGGTAACAGAGGAAATGAAGAACAAAGCCGCGAGGTAGATTCACCTCTAATTCCTGCCGAAAGTCCCGTACAAAAACTGACTAAACTCAATTTTATAGAACTCTGCTTAAGTCTAGCTATTATTCCTATTTTAGTTTATAGCATCTCTTGGATTCCTCACCTGCACTTTAATCCAACTCCCAATTTCTGGCAGATGCAAACGGAAATTTTGACTTATCACCAGCGGATTAAAAGCGGGCCTGATGTACATCCTTACTGTTCCACGTGGTACAGTTGGCCTTTGATGCTGCGCCCCATAGTTTACTTCTACAAAACTGCTAGCAGCAATGCCCAACCAGATCCGGTTTTGCCACCTTTACCTGAAGGTGCAACTCAGGCAATTTTTGACGTTCACGCAATGGGAAATCCCTTTCTTTGGTGGCTGTCAACCTTAGCTTTACTGCTAGTAATAGGAGTTTTAGTTCACCGGATTTTGGTGTGGCTGCAAACGCGCAGCGAGGCTTCTGTTGACACGATAGAACAGCAGCGGCCGATTTTGTTTCCGCCGACTGCTGAAATGTGGCTGGGGTTATATTTAATAGTTAATTGGGCCGCTAATTTGCTGCCTTGGGTGAAGGTGACTCGCTGCATATTTTTGTACCATTATATGGGCTGTTCTGTGTTTGCAGCTTTAGCACTTGCTTGGTGGGTTGACAGGTGGCTGCACAGCCCTCAAACTCGACTCCGAGGAATGGGGGTAACAATTATTTTTCTGGTTTTGGGTGCTTTTATTTTCTGGATGCCTATCTATTTGGGACTGCCTTTGTCGCAAATGGAATGGAAAATTAGGATGTGGCTGCCATCTTGGGTTTAAGTTAGAAATAATTCCTTTGTGAACGGGCAAGATGCCCGTTCCACAAGAAAATTAAGTTTTGTGGAACAGGCATCTTGCCTGTTCCTAACAAAGGTGCAAGATGCCCGTTCCACAAGAAAATTAAGTTTTGTGGAACAGGCATCTTGCCTGTTCCTAACCAAGGTACAAGATGTAAGTTATAACATTTATGACAAAGGTGAGTTAGCGAAAGCAAGCATTATTTTTGATAGAGTGCTCGATAAACTGGTTCACCCCGTTTCAGAGTAGCAATTTCTCTTTCAGTAGCCACAGGTAGGGGATTTTCGGCTAACCATTCGCCCCCATTTTGACGTTTAAAACTAGGGTGAGATGAAAAGCGATCGCACATTTCCCTTTCTACTTCCTCAATATCAGATTGAATGAAAACTTCACCGCCAACTGCGAGATAAGTTGCCAATTCATTCACTAATTCCTGCTGCACCACGCGCCGTTTGTGGTGCTTTTTCTTGAACCACGGATCGGGAAATTGAATGCTAACTTGCTGCAAAGTGCCAGCGGGAAAAGTTTCTAAAATGGGCTTCAGGGAACTATTCGCATTGCAAAACAAATAATGCAAATTTGTCAAGCCTTTTTCGTCCCGCCAAAGATTCGCCTCCTCTACTAGAGGTTCCCGAATTTCTAATCCTAAAAAATTCCAGTCTGTTTGGATTTGCGCCATGTGCCACAAAAACCGTCCTCTGCCGCAGCCAATATCTAAATGCAGCGGTAAATTTAAGTCGGCATAGATTTTAGTCCAATCCGGGGGACTTGCAGATGCTTGATATCTAATTGATAGGGGATTGACGTGTTCCCGCACTCTTACTCTTGCCAATTTTGCTGTCTCCTGAATGTATTTTTTAACCGCTGAGGAAGGCTGATTAACGTGGATTAACGCAGATAAATATTGATTTTTGCGATGTTGTTCAATACTTTTTAATTAATGAGCAATCTTAAATTGCAAAGGGACAATTTTAAATTGCTCATTATTGCACTAGGCCTCTGGTTCCATGCCTGCTGCTCTTAATTGTGCAGCTAGTCGATCGGCCCGCTGCCGTTCCCTTTCTACCATTTCTGCTCCCCACAATAACATCTCTCCGCTCTCATCCCACCACCGCAACCAATATCCGGTTCTTTCGGCCTTGGTTCCCTGCCAAACACCCAAAAATAACCCCACTCCTCCAATCCAATAACGATTGTTTGAATCCGGCTGCTGTACTTGATATCTTCCTGATGAATTCAACTGATAGACTTCGATAACTCCGGCGGCTGGTTCAAAAAGTGCATAGCTTGGCACTCGCAATACTTGCTCGTAAAAAAACCATTTTCCCGGCGGATAAGTTGGTTTTATCGAATATTCATCGTTGGGACTAGCTGACAAAAATTCCATCACAATCGCCGGGACTTCTCCTTCTAAGTTGGGGGTGTAACTGCGGCGAATTTCTGGACTAGAAAGCGGCTGGACGTTGCGGGCATAAAACCAATCTGGAGCTTTGATAACTAGCTTGCCGTTTAATGTAGCGCAAATTCCCATGTTTGGGGCAACTAATATTCCTGTTAAAATTAGCCCTGCGATTTCTAGGATTTCGCGCAAGGCGGCGGCTAGCAAGGGTTGGTCGATATTTTCCACAGGTTCCTCGTCTAAAATGAAGTCGTCTGGCAATTTTTCCCAGGTAATTTTTAATTCGGCTGTACTGATTGTCATTGTATTTCACCTCTAAATGAGATTACTGGAGTGCAGTTTGCAATACTTCGCGGTGAAAGAGCGATCGCCCTACAATAAATTTTATCCTTTCTGGCGATAATGCGTCGCCGTTGGCATAGTGTTCGATCCAGGTTTTGCTGATTAAATAAGGATCGTCTGGCAATTCTGATAATAAGTATCCCGGCATTTCTAGCTCTTCCATTAACTGGCTGACTTTCGGATCGTAGCTGAGGGCAAAACAGCGGCATTCTTCCGATGCTGCCATAATTAAACTGTGGTAGCGCATCCCGATCGCCATTTCGACTCCCCGGAATACTCCTTTCAATTTTCTCGGATCGTCTAAACTGAGGATGCGGCTCCTTTTTGGCAGGGCTTCGTGCAAATGTTGGGCAATTTCTAAGTCGTGAGACGCTTGAAAAGGCAGCAGCAAAATTAAGGTGCGAGTTGCTTTTTGAAAGTCAACTAAAGCTTGAGTTAAGATTGACAAACGCGCGGGAGTTAGTGTATAATGAGAACGCAAACAAACAGCAACTCTGGGCGCAGGTAAATCCCACAAACCCGACACGGGAGAATTCTCCAAAGCCCACACAGGATCGGGCGCTAAAGTAAAGGGAATTTGCCAATCCGCAAGTAAAGTAGCTGAACCTTTATCCCGCACGCTGACGGCGGTGCATCCAGCAAAACAGCGCTGAGATAACTTGCGAGTCATTTCGCGCTTCAAAGGCCCAATTCCCTGGGCCCAGGCAACAGTTTTTAAGCCCATCCGCTGCGCTAACCCCATCAAACCCCCATAATAGAAAGGGCTCGCAATGCTAGTAGCGTCTTGGATTAAACTACCGCCGCCCCAGATTAGGGCGTCGGAGGTGCGGAGTGCTTCGAGAACTTGGAACGCATTCATGCGATCGCGCGCAGCTACCCCGTACCGCTGATTTGTCTCGACAGGATTGCCAGACAGGACGATCGGCGTCACGCCATCTGGTAACATTTGCAGTAGCGATGCCAACAGCGCCTCGTCGCCGCCGTTGCCTTTACCGTAATAGCCGCACAAAATTGCTCGCATTTCTACTCTTTTCTTTGTTTGTGATGGAGGATCTAACTATTTTAGATTTTAGATTTTAGATTCTTTTGATATTTGAGATTTGATTTTACTACCAAAAAAATGCTACTGTCAGCAAGCTTCAAGGCTTTACGTCATCAGTCAGCTCAAATCGCAAATCTAATAAAATCTCGAATCGCTAATCTAAAATTGTATGACCAGCCCAAAAACAGGTACAAGCCCCGACTTAAGTCGTGGATGCTCCTAAAATTTTAGACCAAAGCTCAAGCTCCAAGATTCATCTGTGGAGTAAATCTAAAATCTAAAATCTAAAATCTAAAATCGACTGACTCATCATACTTTATATGACAGTTGCGTAAGTCCCGATCGATAAATCTTTCATCTTCGTTCACAATACAAAAAATGCACGCTTTGTCAATTCCCACCTGGATTATTCACGTCTCTAGCGTCGTCGAGTGGATTGCCGCCATCTGGTTAATTTGGACTTACGGCGAAGTCACTCAAAACCGAGCTTGGTGGGCCCTTTCCGCCGGAATGCTGCCCGCTCTTGTCAGCGCTATGTGTGCCTGTACGTGGCACTATTTTGACAACTCCCCAGCCCTAGAATGGATCGTTACCCTGCAAGCGGCGATGACTCTCTTCGGCAATTTTACTTTGTGGGCGGCGGCTTGGTGGATTTGGCGATCGGCTCAGCCAGCAGAGAAAATTAAAGATTAAAAAAAGGGAGAAACTAATTGAAAAATAGCACTATTTGCGTAAAATTGGCGGCCAGTTTGCTTTTGTTGACAGCCGGGTTTTTGCTTCCCAGCAAAGCCAGCAACATTCCCGTACAAGTCGCCCAACAACCTAACTGCAAAAATCCTCAAACCACGCTAGATTTGACACTCAAGCGGGCTGAAGCCGCTGACATTCTGCTGACAGAATAACTTGATTATTACTAAAGTCTGATTCTCGCTACGGTAGCCAAACACCGTCTACTCAGTCGGTCAAGTTTTACACCTAACTTACTGGCTACTTTTCTTTGAATATTGGCGGCACCGTGAAGATCCGCGTTAACTACAGTCCCGTCAGCAGAACGATACAATCCACGTTTAATTCGCCTTCCAGATGCTTTCCACCCAAGCGGTTTTTCACCGTATCTGGGTAGGGAATCTCCATCAAGAAAGCTAGCCTTGGAACTGTATGCTTCTTCTGTTTCAGTGAACCTAATGCCGTGCAAATTACCAAGTTGCTTTAAGCGCTCTTTTAATTTACCTAAAGGCATCTGAACAAACTTTTGATTGCTCAGTTGGCCCATATCAACATTGTATTTAAACCCTTGGTTCCATCCAATTACTAGATTACCAATACCGTGTTTCAAACAATGATCAACGATTAACTTTGCAACTTTGTTGACACCATCGCGCATTTGATGATTGCGCTTGCGGGTTGCGCGGTCTAACCAGCTATCCCAATAGCCTGTGGGCTTCCCTTCTTTCCTGGTTGCTACTTTTTTGTTCCAGAGTTGATTCATCGCCTTCATAGCGCGAGCGTCAATCAAGAAAGAATTTCCCAGCGTGTCAACACAAGCTGCCAAATTGTCGGCAGTCCCCAAATCAATTGATAATGCTTGACTACGATCTAAATCATGCTGCTGGCATTCTACTTCGTAAGACACTTCCAAGTAGAAAGCACCGTTTTTCTGGAGAATCGTGAACTCTTTAACCTTTGAGCAATCAATGTTTGACGGCATAGGTAGAAGAAATTCTGAAATCCCAAACCAGCGCCGAATTGTTAAGCCCAAAGAAAATCGCAACTGATTACCGACAATGGCTGGCTTTAATCCTCCAGAATTTGGGTAAGCTACTTTAAACAGTTTAGACCCCGTTAGGTAGTTCGGCGGTTTAGGTTTAAAGTGTAAATTACCTTGAAGGTACAAGTTTTTCAATTCCTTGAAGCTTTTAAATGCCTCCGTCACTGACATCAGAGTTTGCTGCATGGGTGTTGAAGGCAACGACTTAGCAACCATCGACTTAGAAATTGACGGTTCCAAAGACAAGTCAAATTTTCCTGTCAGCAGTTTTCCAGTTTTAAAAAATGTCTGGCGAGCGAAATATACGGCGCTATTGTATAGCTTTCCAGACTGCCGACAGAGATACTGCAACACGGCTTCAACTTCTTTGGTGGGAGACAGCAATACCTGCTGCACTCCCATTGTTTTTTTGATTCTAGCCACCTCTTTTTCCTGAAAATAAATTGATTTATGTAGTTTAGGGGATTATAGTGGACAAGTCAACTCATAACAACAAAACTTTATGTTGCCCCTTCCAGAATATCAAACCCACAACCACGTCAAGTTCCTGCTCAACTACCATTTCGTGTTCATCCCCAAGCGACGAAAAAAAGTTCTAGTCGGTAACGTAGCAACTAGACTTCGATAAATATTCTTAGCACTCGCAATTGAGAAAAATTGGGATATTCTAGCTTTGGAAGTGGCACCAGATCACGTACACCTATTTGTAGCGGTTAAGCCGATGGACACCCCTGCGCTAGTAATTAAGGCATTCAAAGGACGTTCTAGCCATCATTTGAGAGCTGAATTTCCAGAATTAAAAAAACTGCCGTCTTTATGGACGAGCAGCTATTTTGTTAGTACCGCAGGCAATATTAGCAGTGAAGTTGTTAAGAAATATATAGAAGATCCACACCATTCTGCTAACTAAGAAAGACACTCTTGACTGAAGTCCCCCGAGCCGCTTCCCACGAGCGGGCTAAAGCCACGCTCGTTTCCCGCATCCCCTATGAATTTTTATGAATGTCTGTTCCAGTCAAGAGTTTGAGGTGCCAGACAAAAAGCTCAATCAAGTCTATCACCAACTGCAAGCAAAAATCAGCAGTAGACAAAAGCAGAGATTGGTAAGGATTCCAGGGTAAACGCATCTAAATTAATTTGACAAAAGCCTGAATTTGTGCATTACTAAATAACTTAAAACACCTTCTTAAAATCATTAATTTTAACCCCACTTAAGCAGATTACATCAGAACCTTAAGATTTTCTAAACTTCTTAAAGCCGGATAATCTTTCTTCTTAGATAGGTATTAGATTTCGAGCATTAACTGGCCGAGTTTAAAATTTTAACTAAATAATTATTGTCCATTGCCGCTCGATATCGCTTCATTTTTATACTTTGTGCCGGAAGTTTTTTCTTGTTTCAGTAAATTTATTGCTAGCCGACGTAGAAGTGCAAAATTTTCGGGAGAGTTCTGTTTCCGAATCCGGCTTTCATCTTCACAAAATGTAACATCAAGCGTCCAATGTAAGCTATTTTTAATGCCCCAATGACTGCGGATCGCCCCAGCAATTCTCTCAGCATTACTGCTTAAACTACTAAGCGTAAAAACGAGCTTCCGTGGTGGTTTTATTCCACAATCGTCGTTCACTAAGTATCATCACAACTGTTTTTAATCCCGTCCATAATTCTTGATTATGCAGAGGGGGTAACTCGGATACATCCACAGTCCAGACTTGTCTTTTTTCCACTCGATGATGTCCGGATTCTACTCGTTCATAATAATCATACTTTTTGTCTAAATAATCGGCTTTTTTAGCTACTTCAAACCACTCTTTTACGGCTTTATAGAGTAGTTTTTGATTGCCTTTTAAGGCTAAAACATAATCTCCTTTTTTCTTGATAATCAGAGATGTTATGTCTTTTTGACATCCCATAGCATCGATGGTTATTACACTTCCAGCAATTTATAACATTTCTATTAATGCCGGAATTGCTGTCAGCTCGTTAGAGTTTTTATCGACTTTTTTTTGCCCTAAAACTAATTGATGAGATGAAGACCAAGCAGTAACTATATATAGCGCTTTTCGCTGGTCATTTCGGTCATAAGATTGTTTCATCGTTTTGCCATCAATGGCAATCACGTTTAGTTCTAATTCCCCGACTATCGCATTTACCCAACTCAAAAAACATTCTTTAAACTGTTGTGGTTCAATTCGGGCAAATACCCGACTAAATGTGTCATGAGATGGTATACCATTCGGTAATTCTAGAAAGCTTTTCAACCATTCATGTTTGGCGTTACCATAGGCTTCTATTGCCACCCATCCGTCGGCACCGCTGAGGACAGCTAGAATCGCAATCGATCTAATATCTTTAAGTAAGTGTTCTTTACTTCTTTCTCTTCTTGGGTCTTTCAAGTTGGCAAAATGCTCTAAAAAACTGGTATTTAAAAGATTCATGGAAGGCAATGAATCTTTTTGTTTTTGTTGCGAAGTTACAGCTTTACTAAAACCTCTTGCCATTGATAGCACCAATAAACTACCATAAACTACATTGAAATTTAGTCGGATTTAACTGTAGCATATTTTGGGTTCAAGTTAAGATGCGTTTACCCTGGATCGACAGGTTTAAATGCTTGCCATAACAAAGGCAGAGAAACCCAGTGAGGTGGATATTTGAAACGGGCAACATCCAGCAGAAGAACTAGATCCCGCTGTGGATGATAGCCACCAATTGGTGAAAAGTGACCATCACCCGTTTGTCGCAATACCTTTCGGCTATAGGAAACAACTAGATGAATATCACCTGACGCCGTAGTCACCTTTTCAACTGCTTGCCGAAAGTTTTCCAAGCTGCTTTGGTGGTAACGGTTAGGTTTTACAACAGCACCGTTGCAACGTGCTATACAGACAAACTCATCAAAGGTGATACCGTTTTCTTTAATGACTGAAAGAGGTAAGCAACAGTCTAAAAATTCCTCTCCATACCATCTCCACACCCCTTTCCAAATGCGGCCCGGATCGATGGATAAGGCATTAAGAACAACAACTAAACTACCCAATCCACAAAAAGCGGGTTCTGCTTGAGTATGAAACTGTTCCGCTAGAGCAAAATACCCTTCCATACCTCCCAATGCCAACGCTTCTCGAAATATTTGCTTTCCCTCTACCGAGGAAAAGGCAATAGCAGAATCGGGAAGTGAACGACGATAAAACCCTTGAGCAGACATTGAGTGTTTTAACCCTGATTGCTTATGGTGCTAATAAATATTATGCAAGATCGTCACCTTGATAATGATGAATGCACTTATTTACTATTTTTTTCAATTTTAGCAATAAAAGGCTCCGAAGGTTTGACTTTCGGGGTGCAGACTTAAACAACGTGACCATTGTTATTAGATAACATTCACCCAAAAATCTGCCGTCACAACTTCACCATTGCGCTGGAACTGCCCCCAAAGTTTGTACATTCCTGGTTGCGGAAACCGAGTCATAAAATGAATTTTCCCAGGAGGGGTTCCTTTCAGGGCATGAGCATGAATGTAATTCGCTTCTGTGAGAACCGGAGATTGACGTAAAATGACCAAATGCCCTGCTTCTCCTAAGTAAGGTTGTAAATCGGTTACAGGCTGATTATTCGTAGTATCTTCTAGGTGAAACATGACTGTTACTTCCTCACCTGCCTTGACTTTTGTATCAGAAGAGAGGATTAAGTCAACTTTAGTATGGGCTAATGTTTTGGTGTGACTCAGGTTTATTTCTGAGGGAGATAGAGTATTTCCCGGAACCTGAACTTTAAGCACAGAAATTTGTTCGGACTTTCCTGACGGTTTGTAGTCACTGAAAAAGGTATAATTTCCGGCTTTGGGAAACTGAGCTTTAATTTCAAAGCGCCCATTATTTTTGTAGTTTGGGTGAAGATGAGAGAAAAAGTGAAGGTCATCACTCACCATAATTAAGTGCATGAGTTTTTCTTGAAATATGTCAAAATTTTTAATTGCCTTACCCGTTGAGTCTTGAATGTTAATTGTTAGAGGCACATCAGTATTGGGAGCAATATTTCCTGGGGTGGTAAGTTCTGCTTTGGCAAATAAACTCTGGTTTATATGACTGGCGTGATTTATTGAATGTGCATCATGTCGGTGATTTGTGTCTTTCATTTCATGTTCTTCTTGGTGATTAGTTACAGCCTCTACTGCTGTTGGACTGGTTTTAGTAGATAACGAGCAACTTTGGGCAATTAAGAAAGTAGTTACAACAGCAATCGCAGTGTTGAAAGTGTTAAAACGGTTCATTCGACTTCCTCCTAAAAACTGGCTAAACAAGTAAGGTAACTGTACTAACGAATGTCAAATATCACTAATTGAACTTCAACTAAAAATATCTTAAATTCTCCATTCAACTGGAGAGTCAAGAGGTAAATTATAAAAATCCCAAAATTTTTTATCGCAGAAGGTGAAGAGCAAGCCCAACAATGGTTTCAGCAATTAATGATAACCTAATTACCTAGACCCGATAAAAGCTATCTCATTTTTTTGGTTAAAAACAGTCTGTCAACTTCTATAACCTCCGTTGACAGACTGCTTAAAATAATTCAATTGTCGAAGAGTCTAATGTTTTTGAATCAGAGGACAAATGATGGAATCAACCTTTTCTAGTAAGCTGGGCGAACCTGAAAGTAATCCTTCCAACTCTAGTTTGAGGATAAGTAGTTGCTGAATTTGTAGATCGATACCGATCAGTTTATCTTGCAACTGGACTTTGATGTGTTCACAAGGCAACTCTCCCCCATCGTGAACCGTCAATAATTCTTGAATCTCGGCTAAAGTTAATCCCAAAGTTTGGGCGCGTTTAATAAAGCTTAGCCGATTCAAAATATCAGAATTAAATAATCTATATTTCCCTTCGGTTCTGCCTGATGCCTTGATTAAACCGAGTTCCTCATAGTAGCGAATGGTTTTGATCGGTACGCCGCTTTCCTTCGCAACTAAACCAATGAGTTTTTGCTTTTCTTGGACTAACATACTGATTTCCTCTACTGAATCCAACTCTCAGCTTATGATAAACTATCCAGTGGGATGGAGAGTCAAGAGGGGCTAGACATTTTTTTGAATGACTGAGTGGCGATCGCCTGAATGTCTCGACTTTCGGTAGCAGTAGGCGTTCGGACAAGCCATTCGAGCGATCGCCCTTGGTTGATGGTCAGTTATTTAAGGCTTGAGCAGCCATGTCATCCGGGTCAGAGACATTAGCGGCTTGCACTTCTATGATACCGCGAAACATATTCATGCCACAACTAAAAGTGTGTTCTCCCACCTCTTCGGGAGTCAATTCAATGGTTGTTACTTGATTCAAAGACAAATCGGTAGCAATGTTAAAATCGGGAATCAGCACTCTCGCTAAACAACCACTGGAAGTTTCGCGTAAAAAGTGGAGTTGAACGGGTTTACCTGCTTTAACTACCAGATGATTAGGCGTGTAGCCTTTGTTAACAACGATAGTTACTTTCTGGATTCCCTGGTCAACAGGTGGATTGATTTGCATCGCTTCAGGTTCGATTTTTGTTTCATGCGGATGTGTTGACAGGGATGAATTGAACTGCGATTCTGTTAGTGTTTGAGGCTCATTTAACCCCGTTGATTCAAGTTGTTGGTCTTCGGCGATAATTTCGCCTCGAAACATATTCATGCCACAGCTAAAGACATAACTGCCAGCTTTTTTAGGTGTGAATTCAACAGAGGTTACTTGATTCAGATGCAAATCGGCTGCAATATGAAAATCGGGAATTAAGACTTGTTCCAAACAACTGCTAGGATCTTGGCGGTGAAAGTTAAGACGCACGGGTTGTCCCGCTTGCACCACAAGGCGGCTGGGTTCATAGCCACCATCAACGGTGATGGTTACTTCTTGAATTCCTCCACTGGCTGTAACTGCTTTCTGAGATTTGGGTTTGCTAAGGAGAAACCACCAAAGTTCTAAACTAATTAATCCGATTCCAGCCAGAGTAACTAAAATCTTGTTACTTAAGGGTTGTTCAATGCGCTGAAACTGACTTTTTTGCTGTGTTTGAGTTGGGTGTGTTTCATGGGTATTTTGCGCTATTCCTTCACCAGATAACATTCCTACTACAACACCGAGACTAGCAATAGTACCGATAATTCTTGTTCTGCCGATCATTGGAAAACCTCCTAATAAATACAAAAGATTATGGGAGTAACAGCGGGTTTTGAACAAAGATATTTAGTAAATTTCCTTCGTGATTGACTAAACCCGCGCTATCGTTCGATGTTTCATTCATCAGAGTGCAAAAATAGGCTAGGTTAACACTCCAAAAATTGAACCGGAAATTACCCCAAGCAGAAATCCAAATCCTGCTAATGTTCCTAGAAATGTCAGTTGGTTGTTCATCATTATTTCCTCTTAAGCAAGAATCAAATTAGCTAACAGTTTTTGGGCTAAAGTTACGGAGACGCAACGCATTTGTTACTACAGAAACGGAACTAAAAGCCATTGCTGCTCCGGCAATAATTGGACTGAGAAGCCATCCAAACACCGGGAAAAGAATTCCGGCAGCGATGGGAATGCCGGCCACATTGTAAACAAAGGCAAAAAACAGATTTTGTTTGATGTTTTGCATCGTAGCGCGAGACAGTTGAATGGCAGTAACAATGCCTTGTAAGTCACCAGAAATTAGAGTGATATCGCTAGCTGCGATCGCGACATCTGTTCCTGTGCCAATTGCCATGCCTACGTCAGCTTGAGCAAGTGCAGGTGCATCATTGATTCCATCCCCCACCATTGCGACAATTTTTCCCTCTGCCTGAAGATTTTCGATTTGAGCGGCTTTTTGATCGGGACGAACTTCTGCAATAACTCGTTTGATGCCGACTTCCCGCGCTATGACTTCCGCCGTGCGACGGTTATCACCTGTTAGCATTACCACTTCTAACCCCATCTTTTGTAAAGTGCGAATTGCATTAGCAGAAGAGGGTTTGACTGCATCCGAGATAGCGATAATTCCTTCTATGTTGCCATCAATTGCCAGCCAAACTACGGTTTTACCGAGATATTCCAAGCGCTCCCAATCTTGTTGTAAAGCTTTGGTATCAATTCCCAATTCTGTCATCCAACGATGCGTACCAATTTGTACCCATTGATGGGAAACATAGGCTTGTACACCACTACCTGCGATCGCCTCAAATTCCTGAGCCTCTGTTACCTCAACGCCTTGAGATTTAGCATATTGCACAACGGCTTCGGCTAAAGGATGTTCAGAATTTCGCTCAACTGATGCGGCTAACTGCAAAAGTTTTAACTCATTGCTGTGGGCTGTACCATTGACTGTTAAAAAATGGGTAACAGTTGGCTTTCCTTGGGTAATAGTGCCTGTTTTGTCAAGAACGATAGCCTGCAATTTATGGGCTAATTCCAAGCTTTCTGCACCTTTAATTAAAATGCCATTTTCTGCTCCTTTACCAGTACCCACCATGATAGAAGTTGGTGTTGCTAAACCCAACGCACAAGGACAAGCGATAATCAAGACACCGACGGTGGTAATTAACGCCATCGTGGCATTACCCATGAGGTTGTACCAGAGGATAAAGGTGGCGATCGCAATGGTAACGACCACAGGCACAAACCATCCGGTCACTTGATCTGCTAATCGTTGAATCGGTGCTTTAGAGCCTTGTGCTTGCTGGACTAACTGCACAATTTGTGCTAAAAACGTGTCTTTACCAACTCGCGTGGCCCGGAATTTAAAGCTACCTGTTTTATTAATAGTAGCTCCAATCACTTCATCACCGACTTGCTTTTTCACAGGTAAACTTTCGCCTGTCACCATTGCTTCATCTATCGTTGAGGAGCCATCAACAATCTCGCCGTCTACCGGGATTTTTTCACCAGGACGCACCAAGATTATTTCCTCTAAAATAACTTCAGAGATGGGAATATCTATCTCTTGGTCGTTGCGAATTACACGGGCAGTTTTTGCTTGTAATCCCATCAGTTTACGCATCGCCTCTGAGGTTTGTCCTTTAGCGCGATTCTCTAGTAGCCGTCCCAACAAAATCAGGGTAATAATCACCGCCGATGCTTCGTAATAAACATCGGCTGTTAACCGCTGAGTGGTAAAAAATGTCGGAAATAGGGTGGCAAAGATGGAGTAGAAATATGCAGCACCCGTACCCACTGTGACTAAAGTATCCATCGTGGCTGCATGACGCTTGAGAGCTTTCCAAGCATTAATATAAAAGGCACGACCACACCAAAGTTGCACGGGTGAGGTTAATATTAATTGCAGCCAGGAATTGTGCAACCATGTCGGGATGAAAGGAATTGATAATCCTGTCATCATTGGCAGAGAACCAATTAATAGAATGGCGCTGACTATGCCACCAAACCAAAGTTTTTGGAGTAACTGTTGAGTTTCTGCAAGTCTTTCCTGCTGTTCGGCATCATTATTTGTAGATAAATCTTCTGCTTTCAGCGGTTTAGCAACATATCCGGCTGCATCAACTGCATCCTGAATGATACCTAAATTGGTTTGTTGCGGGTCATAGATGACTGTCGCTTGTTCAGTGCCAAAGTTGACGTTACAGGCCTCCACACCCGGAACAGAACTAATTGCATCTTCGATTGTATTGGCACAGGAGGCACAACTCATGCCCCGCAGTTTCAGAGTGGCGTTTTCCATACAAAACCTCCTTATTTTTCATCCTTAAAATGGGTCTGAGAAATCTTTAGTGACAGGTAACGGAATAACCTGCCGCTGTAATTTCCTCTGTAATGGTGGCTTCAGATGCTTGAGTTTAGATATTGACCAGTTTGGTCTTGGGATGTCTCTGAACATTTGCGGCGGCATCTACTGTGTTGATGGCTTTGGTAATGGTTTCACCGCAAGCTGAACACGCCATGTTAGAGACTTTTAGCTGTAGTGTTGTGGTTGTATTTCTCCTTTCCTTTGAGGGGTTAATCCTATCTTGCAGTATCCAGTCCACTGGAGTGTCAAGGGGGAATGAAAAGAAATTTTTGAGAACCTCTAAAAAGGAGAAGTCAACACCCAGGACACCATGATCCGCTGTCTCTTGAATCCCTAGGGCGTGTTTTCAAAGCCGTTGTATCCTAGATTGGGACGATCGCACGCAGGGAGTCATGCTTCCCTTCAATCAAGCTGAAGTGTGCACCCGTCCCTCCTAGGGCTTAATTCAGGAGTCAATCTACGATCGTCGATTCATGGAAAGGGCGATCGGGCTGGCAGTTATGCGATATTTCTGACGGTTTAGAAAATACTCTTTTGTTGTTGCAACACGGCTGGCGAGGGAAGGCGAGACATCAAGCTGATGAAACAAGTCGGCAATTTGCCACAGATTGAGTGTGATGCAGGTCTACTCAATCAAGCTTTTCTGAATATTATCAATCACACGACCGATGCTTTAAAAGAGTCAGCTCAACAGTTGTAAGAGTTGCAATCAATCAAATTTAAACTGGTGATTTGGGTGGGAACTCAGGTGGTTGATACTCAGGGGATTTATATTGAGGTGGCTGATAACGACAGGGCAATTAGCAAAGATATCACAGCGCCAGTTTCGGCTCCCTTGTTGGTTGCCAGAACCAGCCATGTCGTCAATAATTCCTCTCAGCTATCGGATAATTGTAGAGCAGAAAAAAGGAGAGATAAAGTGTTTTTAGCAACCTGGTAAAGGTACTAAATTTCGGATAGAGCTTCCGCTGCGGCACAGTTAATTAATAGTATTTACCGTTGGGTGGGGGCGGGTTTTTGAGATGGTTGGTTTTAGACGGGGATTGTTTGTGAACCCGCCCCTACAGGGACTGCAAAATATTGGAAGAATGTAAAAATTTGTATATGAACTGACCGAAGTTCAGGAAAATAGACGATAGTTGATATGCAAGAGATTTTAAGCGTCCGCGAAAACAAATTTTAATCAGGTAATAAAATGGTAGTAGCAGCACCTGTTCAATCCGGCAGTCAGTCGATTTTTCAAACTCGCTACGACAACTTTATCGGCGGCAAGTGGGTGCCACCGGTGAAAGGGAAATACTCGGAAAACCTGTCTCCAATTACAGGCAAATCAATTTGTCAAATCCCCCGATCGAGCGCCGAGGATGTAGAATTGGCACTAGATGCCGCCCACGCCGCGAAAGACAAGTGGGGTAAGACTTCCCCAGCCGATAGGGCGCGGGTTTTACACAAAATAGCCGATCGCATCGAAGAAAACCTCGATCGCCTCGCCATCGCCGAAACCTGGGACAACGGTAAACCAATTCGCGAAACCCGCCTCGCAGACATACCACTGGCGATCGACCATTTCCGCTACTTCGCAAGCTGCATCCGAGCTCAAGAAGGCTCGATCGGCGAACTCGACGGAACAACAGTCGCCTACCACTTCCACGAACCCCTAGGCGTCATCGGACAAATCATCCCGTGGAACTTCCCGATATTAATGGCCGCCTGGAAACTCGCCCCAGCCCTCGCCGCCGGCAACTGCGTCGTCCTCAAACCAGCAGGCCCCACCCCCGCCTCAATCTTGGTACTGATGGAAATCATCGCCGACTTAGTACCAGACGGCGTAATCAACGTCATTAACGGGCCCGGCGCCGAAATCGGCAAAACCCTCGCCACCAGTCCCCGGATTGCCAAAGTCGCCTTCACCGGCGAAACCACCACCGGCAGGCTAATAATGCAATACGCCTCCCAAAACGTCATCCCCGTCACCCTAGAACTAGGCGGCAAATCCCCCAACATTTTTTTTGAAGATATCTGCGCCCAAGACGACGAATTCCTCGACAAAGCAGTCGAAGGATTAGTCATGTTTGCCTTTAATCAGGGCGAAGTTTGCACCTGTCCCTCCCGCGCCTTAATTCAGGAGTCAATCTACGATCGATTCATGGAAAGGGCGATCGATCGCATCCGTCAAATCAAACAAGACAACCCCTTAGATCCGACAACCGCCCTCGGCGCCCAAGTCTCCGTCAACCAGATGGAAAAAATCGCCGAATACGTCAAAATCGGTCACGCCGAAGGCGCAGAATGCCTGATTGGTGGCGAAAGAAACATCTTATCCGGCGACTTGGAAGACGGTTATTATTTCCAGCCGACAGTCTTCAAAGGAAACAACAAAATGCGAATTTTCCAAGAAGAAATCTTCGGCCCAGTATTAGCAGTCACCACCTTCAAAGACGAAGCCGAAGCATTAGAAATTGCCAACGACACTCTCTACGGTTTAGGTGCCGGAGTTTGGACTCGCGACATCAACACCGCCTACCGCATGGGCCGCGCCGTTCAAGCAGGCCGCGTGTGGACAAACTGCTATCACCTATATCCGGCCCACGCAGCATTCGGCGGCTACAAATCATCTGGAATCGGTCGCGAAAATCACAAAATGATGTTAGATCACTACCAGCAAACCAAGAATTTGTTGGTCAGCTACAGCCCCAAAGCTTTAGGTTTTTTCTAAGGTTTTAGTCATTGGGAAGGAAGAAAGAAAAAAGACACACTTCAAGGATTCGTCAACTCCTTCTTTCTCTCTTTCCTCTCTTTCTCTGCGTCCTCTGCGCCCTCTGCGGTTCATTAAAAAAATCTCATTCATAAACTAAATAAAATTGCTACACAAACAGACTGCAATGGAAACTGCAAAAGTCACCGCAACAGAAGCCGCTTTAAAATTAATCAATCATCTCAAAACTCAACACGGAGAATTGATGTTTCACCAATCCGGCGGCTGCTGCGACGGTAGTTCCCCCATGTGCTTTCCCGATGGCGAATTGATAATCGGTGATGGTGACGTATTGCTGGGCGAAATAGGCGGTTGTCCCTTTTATATTGCAGCCCAGCAATACAAATATTGGCAGCACACGCAGTTAATTATAGACGTGGCATCGGGGCCAGGAGGCAGCGATTTTTCCCTAGAAGGGCCGGAGGGAGAGCGTTTTATTACTCGTTCTCGCTTGTTTGTTAATGCTGATTAACTCTGTTTATCCTTAACTTGCCTGCCGTTTCTCTAAAAACATGAATTTGCTTAAGCCTGCAACCCGGTTTCTTTCAGGGGAGCGAAAAAACCTATTTTATTTAAGTTTTTATCTAAGTTTCTCGCGTGGGCTAACGATGACCAATTTTCTGACGAGGGCCAAAGCATCTTATTTTAGAATACTTACTGGACAAAAGTTTCAGCCATTATTTGAGTTTAGTTGCCAAAAATCAAACCCTTGTTGAATCAGCAAAATTGCCAGATAAGCTCCTGATGTTCCTGCGCCGATAATACCTATCCTGCTTTGGGACGAAACCATTTGTGCTTCTCCTGATTTAAGATTGCCGATCGCTTCTCAAGCACTATTGTAATTAAGGAAAATCTAATTTGCGCGATCGCTCAATTGCGGATTGAGATTTTGCTGATAATAGCGACAGCTTGAAACCTGCTGCTATTATCAGTATCTGACCTGATGCAGGATTAATTATTAAGGGGCGACTTCAAAATTCACGAACTCAAAACTTAAGACTACTTTAAGCTTGAGTATTTTTAATTAAAGCCAATTCTATTTTGTCACCAGCCTTTTGAGTCACTTGTGCGCGCAAACCTGGCCCAAAAAAAGTAGCTATTTTGTCTTGCTTTTCTTCCCATAAGTCGATCGGCATTAGCGGTGAATAAAACTCTAAAATTAACCCATAAGCACCATCAACATCAACTTCCCGCAACCCTTGCAGAAGCGGCCGTTCCTCGTCTGTCGGGGCCAGGCCCAAGCGCTCCAAAGCATCATCTAAGTGCGCGGGTTGGCCGTAGCGAAATCGAGTGATATCTTTGCGGACTTGGTTTTGAGTATCTGTGGCCTGACTTTCTCGCAAGAGGAGAACTTCAGCAGAGGTAGGTTCGGTGAACTCCACTGGTTCGAGTTCGGCGGCTTTGAGAGCCAAACCTCCCAGCAACAGCGGAATTCCATAAAAAAACCCGGCTAGGTTCAGGGTAGGTCTGTCTGTGAAGTAGGCTCCAAACCCGACTGCTGCTATAATACCGCCAACAACTAAGGCTAGGTTTGCTAAAGAAATTTTACGTAACATATTAGTGAGGTAAGTAGTCGGACAGAAATAATATACTTTAATTATTATCTGTCAAAAAGTCTTGAATAAATTTAGTTTTTTTGCCAAAAGACCTGCAAAAACTGCTAGCATCTATGAGCGCGGGAGCGGTGTGCATCCACAGTCTTGTCTCTAGCTTCAGAAGCTTATCCAGCCGGACTCGTCCGGGCGCGCCATCGGTAAATATCCGTGTTAATTGCGGGGCTTTGGTTCCAGAAGGCAATCGAGATCGGCAGTATCATCAAAGTATACAGAGTGGCGATCGCGATCGACACTCTTGCCCTTTCAACCATTTTTCGGACATGATTAAAGACGAAGACAAACAAACTGCTGGAGCAAACAAGGCGGTTCTGGAGCAGATTAACTCGCTCAAGCGCGAAGATGAAAGGCTTTATAATATCTTAGCGATCGATGTCTGGGCCCTAGCCAAGACAATGGATGAATATCAACCGGGATTTTGGGCGGCTTTTATGAAAAACCGGGAGAAGGCCCTGAAGCGATTTTTAGCTGGAATGATTAAAAATAAACCCGCAGATACCAAACGTCCGCCTTTTTTGCGCTAAAATGTGGCTGAAGTTGGGCTGCACTTTTGATGTACAATCAAACTATAACACAGACCCAAAAACCCTGAGCAGGTTCATCACTTCCCATAGAAAAACAGTGAAGGATTTGCCCAAAAAGGGATGTCGGTGAATTAAGAATCCCCGTCTGTTCGCAGGGGGGAATGTCAAATATTTTTGTTAATAGTAGCAAAGGAAAAAAACAATGGATGCACAAACAATCAAAGAGCGCGTAGCACAGATCGAGAGCAAGCGGGAATCCCTCGTGCGGCTGTTAGATCGATCGGACTTGGGAGCCATGAGAATAGATGTGAGTCAGGCGATCGAAGAAATTGACGATCTCTTAGAAGAATTCAAGCGTACTTTTAACAGTTAAGTAGTCAGTAGTCAGTAGTCAGTAGTCAGTAGTCATTAGTCAGTAGTCATTAGTCAGTAGTCAGTAGTCAGTAGTCATTAGTCATTAGTCAGTAGTTGTCATTAGTTGTCGCGCATTTAATTTGGATAGTTATGTTACTAAAAATCTTGTGGGGTGGGCCGGAGAACCCGCCCAAAAAGTCAAAATTAAATGCAGTACAGCTTAATAGCTAACAAGAACCGACCACTGCTAACTGCAAATTTGACAACTGACAACTGACAACTAATGACTAATGACTAATGACTAATGACTAATGACTAATGACTAATGACTAATTCATCACCATATCCATCAAAATTTTACGATAACCGTGCTATATTGTTTCTGTGCCTCCATTCACGCTATGCACATAGTTCGATTAACGGGCTATTGCTAGAAACTTGATAGAAGGCTAAAACCCTTACAGAACCTTGAAAAACCAATATGTACGCTAAATCACAATCCATCCCTGAGACAATCAAAGTGCAGTCTGATAACGGTTCACTCCGGTTGCAGTTCAGCACCAAGTACAATCCCATCTTTGGGGGGAAACGAAAGCATCAGGGTTTAGGGATGAAGGATACTCCTGAGAATCAGCAAAAGGCGATCGCTATCGCATGGCGGATCGAAGGAGACTTGCAGCATCCAGAGTGGCAACAGTTGTTTGACCCTACTTTTGCCAAGTACGGCTTAAAGACCAAGTACGCTGCTGAACTAAAACTAGCAGCACCCATACTAGAACCTGAACCGGAGATGACAGTAGGTGCAATGTGGGAGGATTACTTAATTTGGAAACAACCGCAGTTAGAGCCAACTACTTTTAAATTGAATTATCAAATTGCATTTACTAATGCTGTGAAAGGTCTAGTCTGGGACAACCGACTGCGATCGCATACTGTTGCCGACTGTGGTTCGATCTGGGATATGCCTGTAAACGCGATAGATATTGATCGAATCAAGCAATCTCCTTTGAGTCCTACGACAAAGCGCAAAGTCTTAGCAGCGTTGTCGGAAGCGTTTACCCGATTACAATCACTAGGTAAAACCAAACTTTCGGCTAACCCATTCATAATAGTAGGGGGCATTACCGAAAACAAAACTGACAAGTACAAGTCAACAATTAACGCCGATGGTGAGACACAAGAATGGTGGAACACGAGCAATCATGAGTTGAACTTAGAAGATACCGATACCCGTGCTTTTACCAGGGAAGAACGCGACATAATCATTAAGGCATTCTATGAGTCCGATAAGCCTGCTACCCGTCAAGCAGCACCTTTAGTTGAGTTTCTGTTCTTAACTGGTTGTCGTAGCGGGGAAGCGTTCGCCTTAAGGTGGCAGGACATATGGAAAGGAAAAGATAATCAATACCTGGTAATTGGAAAATCCTACAACGGCAGAATTAGAAACACGCAGGTTACAAAAACTAAAGAAATTCGATTGTTTAAGCTTTATCCTAAGCTTAACGACTTGCTGTTGCGTATCAAGCCTGTTAACGCTAAGTCTACTGACTTGGTATTTTTCAACACTCAAGGTGCATCGTATAACTCTGGTAGTTTAGACGCTGTTTGGAGGGAATACAGGGGAAAGAAAAGTAATAAAACCTATACCTATCCCGGTATTGTCCGGCAACTGGCTGACGAAGGTAAGATAAGTTGCTATCTCTCCCCTTATCATACCCGCCATACATTTATCACCCTACAAGCTCAGTCTGGTACAGATTTACTACTACTAGCCACTGCCTGTGGTAACAGCATAGAAGTCATACAGCGTTACTACCTAGGGGTCGATACCACAGTAGAGATGGTAGATATCTAACCCTACTCTCCCTTACCGACCGCCCCCCTTAATAAGGGGGGTTTTTTATTGGCTATTTTTATCCTGCCTGTTTGTATCTTTGCCTCTATTTTCTGGCGTAGCCGCCTAACATAGGCGGCTATTCGTAAAAATAGAGATAAATAAGCAGTGAACTTAATATCAAGTATTCACTTGTGTCACGTGAGTGACGCTATCCCGTCCCGTTCTGTTGGCAACAAAACTTAACAGTTGCAGTATTGACACTTTAGCCTGAATACTGCGATCGTCAAAAATAGAGAAAGCAACACAGCCACCGGGTTGGCCCCCGATGACTGCTGTTTTCTCAATTGTGTCACCAATTGAGAATTATATTATGTCACAACAGTCCGCTTCACGTACCCCACGATCGGCTTCTTTTAACTATTCGTGGGATAAGCCCCTAGCTTTGCGCTGGTATCGAGATGCCGTGTTCGATAACATCTCCCACACCGTAGCTCTTCAAATCCTTACAGTTTGCCGTCCCGCACACTGGTTGCACTATTATCAAGCGCCCGTACTGCTACCCGAACAGGTGGATGCACTTTACTGTGTTGAGCCAAAAACTACCGATCGCCTTATCCGCAATTTTGAAGCTCAACTCACCAGCGACGGTCTGTTTGCTTGCCCGGAAACCTTTGTGCAACACTCCGAGCCCGTACTGGGACTGTGTTGGATAGGGAAGCCTCACCTTAACTACCTGCTACCCCCACGGGCTGTACTTAAGCTGGCTTGCTGGATGCCAGCCACTCAAGCAACCATTTGGGCTTTAGGGGGGATAGATGCGATCGCAAGCAAGCCTTGCGAGCCACTACCCGAACAAGTGAGGATGAGCCAACACTACAAGGTAGTCGAACGGCGTACCGCCCCCAAAGATAAAATAGCGCTGGTAGCCGAAGCACAAGAGCTAGGGCTTTACGCTTACGCCAAACACTTTGGGGACTTGAAGTCGGGCATCACCTACAGTCGGTTGCTCACCCACTACGAACGGAGTGGACAATTCCCACCTACCCGGCAAGAGCTTAATGATTTGTTAGTCGAGTTTTAGGTATTGGGTATTGGGTATTGGGTGCGATCGGTAGGCACGGAAAGTAAAAAGCTAGAGTCACATCATCTGCATAGTGTGACTCTAGCTTTCTCTTTTCTCTTCATTTTTACGAATAGCCGCCTATCATAGGCGGCTACTCTAGAAAATACACTCACTTGCTTAAGCACCTGTTATACAAAGTAAGAAAAATGCGTCTTGTGTATAAATTTTGTGAGATTTAGTGTAAATTTCTCTCACGCTGTATAGACTTTAATATATGAGAAAATAATCCTAACCCCTATAGGGTTCCGGAAGAAGTATAACACTGTATAAGCTTTATTTGTGGGATATTGCCATCCCCCGACAGGTTACAATTTCAACAGCAGAATTTGCCCGCTTGTACCCGCAGGCAAAAAAAAAGGCTCTCGCTGTCCCTAAATAGCGTTAGCTGGTGAAGAGAGACAACAAAAACCCAAAAAACCTGAACCAAATTTAACTTATTTTCTAGACTTTTTCTGAAAAGTCCCCTCGCCGGAAGGGTATATCACGGCATCAATTCACTAGCCAAGCACTAGGGATAGCGGTTACTCACCCTTATCAAAGGAACAACCGCTATGGATAGTGTACCATCATCTTCTCAAACTGTTGCCGCTACCCGCAACAAATCTTTACTCAATGCCGCTGACAAGGACTATTTAAGAATCGAGCGAAAACTTCCTCTGGATTGGATATATGCAAACTGTGGCAGTGCCGATATCCCGAAAGCCACGGTATTGTTGGGGTATGAGGCAAAATCTCCTTGCATCGTTTTTTATTCCCACGACCTCAAACAACTGCAACTACGGCCAATTAACCCGTGGCCGTCAAAGGATAGAAAGCTTCCTAAATATCGCACCCCTAAAGGTGAATACGATGCTTTCCTTGCCAAACATCCAGAAATCGAAACGTACTGGACTGATTTAGAGGCTCTTAAAGCCCGGTGTTTCACCTTAAATGGCAAACCTTATCTGCTAATTACCGAGGGGTGCATAAAGGCAATAAAAGGCTGTATGTGGGATATCCCTACGGTAGCGGTAATGGGAGTTGACATGGCCCTAACACCAGCGGCAAAGGGTACACCCGACTTGATACCAGGGCTGAAACGATTAGCCGAAGCGGGTTTTGGTTTTATCATCGCTTACGATTCCGATCCACCTGAGAGAGTGGAAACCATAAAGAATGTTCGCCGTGCAGAAGCAAAGCTCGCTAAACGCCTGAAAGCCTATGGCTGCGATGTACTATCGGTTACGGGGCAGTGGCGATCGGAGGACGGCAAGGGGATGGATGATTTCATCAACAATCAAGGGATCGAGGCTTTCAGGGCGATATTGATGAAGGCTAATGTAGTTGAATCTTTTTACACAAGTGACAGTAACTCGACAACTAGGAGTAAAAAACCACCAACTCCAAAGCAGATTGCTCAACTGCTAGAGGCAGAGTATAAGCGGCACTGGAAATATCACGAAGAACAACAAACGTGGCGCGGGTTTGATGGCAAGTGCTGGAAAAAAATAGGGGTAGGTGAATTCAAGAGCCTGATTGTCAGAACCCTTGATGCCAAAGGGATTTACTATAGTGGTATCGAATATGTCAATAATGTCGTAGAGATGCTCAAGTGTTACCTGCGAGAGGTTCACTGGCAAACGTGGGATAAGTCCCGATATATCAATTTTGACAATTGCGTACTCGACGGCGATACCCTTGAAACCTTGCCACACTCACCCGGCATGAGGTTTACTTCCTATTTACCCTTTCCCTACCAGCCACTAACAGGCGATTTAAGCGCCCCCTTAGAAGCTTTACGGACAAACTCCCCAAACATCCATCAATTCTTCCAGACGGCGATGCAGGGTGATATCAAGAAAATATTCAAGCTACTGGCAATCGTTAACAGTTGCCTTCGTTTCAGCTTCTACGGCTATCAACAATTTGTTCATCTGATAGGGGTTCCCGGTAGCGGCAAGGGTACTTTTGCTCGGTTGATGGAAAAAATTGTGGGCAAGGGGAACAGCCAGCCTTGTAGTCTCGACAACCTGAAGGATGGCTCCACCTTAGCCAGCATCATCGACAAGCAATTGGTAGTGTTTGGGGATGAACGTAAACCTGTGGGGGTTGACTCAATTCTCCGGCTAACTGGTGGGGATAGCGTCAACTATCGGGAAGTGTACCAGCCAGCGGCAAGCGCCCATTTTTACGGCTTATTACTCATCTGTTCCAATGACCCCATATTCATGGGCAACACTACGGGACTAGAGCGGCGGCTATGCTTGGTCAACTTTGAAAATGCCATCCCAAAAGCCCTACGTAATTCCGAGATGGAGGCCACCTTCGACAGCGAGATTGCGTCGCTAATTGCGATCGCGCTTTCACTCCCAAGTAGTGAGGTAAAGCAGGTAATTCAGGGTATCGGCGATGCTGAGATTGCAGATTTCAAGGCTGCTGAATGGGATATGAAGGTACGGATGGACAGCCTCGCTGCATTCTTCGAGATGGAGCTAATTGTCGAGGACGACGCACAAACCCGCGCGGGCGATCTGTTTGATAGTTATAAAGATTTTTGCGAAGAAATTAAAAAACCTGCGATGAGCCTGACAACTTTTTCACCGGGTCTGGAGAAACTTTGCGCTGAACTGCACCTGCCAGTCGTTCGCGATCGGAGTGGCCGGCACGTCACCTTTGTCGGTTTAAGGTTGAGGGGTAAAAATGATTACCATCCCACCTACTCCCAACAACTAGCGCCGCTTTGCAGGACTTCCGACAGCACTAGCAGCACTTCTGCAGGACTTGGTGCAGGACTTCCGCCCATACAGGATATAGGTTTGCAGCACTTGCAGGACTTATCCCCAAACATTTTGGCAGAAAGTGAAATTGCCGAAAAAACAGAGGGTGAACCGGAAAACCAAAATCAGGAAAACCAGAAAAAAGTAGAAGTAGAAGAAGTTTCCCTTTCAAGTCCTGCAAGTCCTGCAAACCCTATACAAGACAAGGGTTTAAGTCCTGCATCAAGTCCTGCATCAAGTCCTGCAAAAACCCCCCAAAGTCCTGCAACCGCACAAAGTAAATTTCGTGGCGAAAAACTAGCAGACCAAATGCGAGAGGCAATAGCTAAAGGCAGCCGGGAAGATGCAAAAGAAGTTATGGAGCGTGTCGCTGCGTCGGGGCTGCAAGTAAGGGGCTTTTTTGCTAAAGCTTTTACTAAGGAGGAAAATCTTAATATCCGACTCTTAAATTACTTTGGCTTGACTAAAGACGCATCGGTTCAATATGTCGGGGCTAAGTTTGCGGAACAGTATAAAGGGGTCGTGCTAACAGTTGAGGGAGCTAACGCCCAGAACGAACTTTGCTGCTCACTTCCGGATGGTGGCGGATACACAACTTGGTTGAAGCCGGAGGACTTACGCAAGCTCTAGTAGTTTTTGGTTTTAGCTCCCTAAAACCAAATTTTTTGCCTTCAATCACTTGTGTCACGTGAATAAATACTTGACAGAACTAAAGCATCCGTGCCAACCTGTTAATAGTAAATCACGTGACACAAGTGAAATGACCAAAAACGTTAATGACACTAGCCTAGCCAACCTCAAGCACTATGAGGGTAAATGGAGGCACGGCAAAACCCGCACCATCCGAGTTCCGATCGCCCTAGCGGATCGGGTGCTGACTATAGCTCGACAACTAGATAACGGTAGTTCGCTTAACACAAGTGACTTACCTGATGCCGCTACCCTGCTCAACCAATTGAAAGCTAAGCGCAAAAAGTCTAAATGCGACCTAGCGGACGTACAAGCAATCTTGGATATGCTGGGTAGCCTGTTACCTTAACTGATGACGATCGGCTGGCACGGTAATTCGATCGCGTCAGTCACGCTATGCGTATGTTGTGATTGTAGGTTTTCGGCTTCCGTTCGGGACGGGATAGCTTCTGGAACAATAGCCGCCTATCTTAGGCGGCTAAGCCAGAAAATACAGGCTAAGACTCGCAGGTAGCGGGTTTTTTTTTGCGTAAAATCCCAAAAAGTAAAATTTAAAATGGCAATTACCATCGAAAATCACATTTTGTTCTGCAGGCCTGCAGAGCGATCGCAAATATCGCTAGGGGGTGCAAAGTAGAAGATTGATAGAAGAGCTTGCTTGTAAGTGACTACTGGATAAGGGACACTGGGACAGGTGGACAGCCAAAAACAAGGCCCAAAAAGCCCCTAAAATGGCTGTTTTGCTAGAGTGTTGATAGAAATCAGGTACTTAGAAGCTGAAAGTATTGATAAAGCGTTACAGAACCATATCCATCAAAATTTGCTGAGAACTCACTTCGGGGCAATTAGCAGGTGGCCGCCGCTGAGAGTAGTGTCCCCCAGACTGCAAATCCCAAGCTTGGCGGTTGTCAGCCAGCATTACCCCCAAAATTTCTTGCAATTCCTTGGCAATTGTCGGGTCTTCCACTTGAACTATGGCCTCAACCCGTCTTGTGAGATTGCGCTGCATCCAGTCAGCAGAACCAATATACACCTCTTCGTCGCCACCGTTGAAAAAATAAAACATCCGAGAATGCTCTAAAAAGCGGCCGATAATACTGATAACTCTGATATTTTCGCTAACACCCTCAACGCCGGGACGCAAACAGCAAATTCCCCGAATAATCAAATCAATTTTAACTCCCGCTTGCGAAGCTTCGTACAAAGCAACAATGATTTGAGGGTCAACTAAAGCGTTCATTTTAGCGACAATGCGGCCACAGCTACCGCTGCCACCTTCGGCCTGCAAGCGGCAGAATTCTGCCTCGCGGCGGATTAAAGCTAAAAATCGATCGCGCATATTGACCGGTGCCACCAACAATTTGCGATAAGATACCTGCCGCGAATAACCAGTCAAATAATTAAACAAATCCGTCAAATCCGATCCCAAATCCTCGCGACAACTCAACAAACCCACATCGGTATAGAGTCCGGCTGTTTTGGGATTGTAATTGCCAGTGCCGATGTGGACGTAGCGGCGGATGTAATCGTCCTCGCGACGCACTACCATCACAATTTTGGTGTGGGTTTTGAGTCCCACCAAACCGTAAACTACGTGGACTCCCGCTTGTTCTAACTTGCGAGCCCAATTAATATTATTTTCTTCGTCAAACCTAGCTTTGAGCTCTACTAAAACGGCTACCTGCTTGCCGTTTTCTGCTGCTTCAATTAAGGCGCTGACGATCGGCGAATCTCCAGAAGTGCGGTATAAAGTCATCTTAATCGCTAACACGGAGCGATCGTGGGCCGCCTCAGTAATAAACCGCTGTACCGTCGCCGCAAACGAGTGATAAGGATGGTGTAGCATCAAATCCCCCTGGCGGATGGCGGTGAAAATATCCTCGCCCTCCTCAGCATCCAACCTCGATTTGTCTAAAATCCTTGCCGATTCCCAGTTCCGCAAGCGTGGTGGCACAACCGGAGTCCAAGGCGGGTCTTTCAGTTCCGGCACCGGCAGCCCCACAAAAGACATCAAATCCTTGAGGCCTAGCAGCCCCTCTACGACGTAAACATCTTGCTCACCGAGCTCCAGCTCCTCCATCAGCATATCTCGCAGCGCAGGGGGCATAATCGCTTGAATTTCCATCCGCACCGCAGAACCTCCAAACCGGCGCTTGCGGAGTTCTTGTTCTATTGCCAGCAGCAAATCCTCCGCCTCATCTTCCTCCACCGTCAAATCGGAATTGCGAGTAATGCGGAACGGGTGATATTCCTCAACGTCCATCCCCGGAAACAAAGCTTCTAAATTGTGGGCAATCACCTGTTCTAGGGGCACGCCAGTCCAAACCGGAGATTTGCCCCTCTGCTGCCACTGCAAATCCGCCGGTAGGGGCAAAAACCTCGGCAAAACCTGCGGTACTTTGACGCGGGCAAACAATTCTTCGTGCGTGTCGGGGTCCCTGACTACTACTGCTAAATTAAGGCTGAGATTGGAAAGGTAGGGGAATGGGTGGCTGGGGTCAACTGCTAGGGGAGTGAGTACGGGAAATACTTGTTCTTTGAAGTAGCGGTGCAAGTAATTGCGCTGTTCTTGATTGAGGTCAATGTAGTCGAGAATGTAGATTTCGCTTGCTGCTAGTTTCGGCCGCAGGGTTTGCTCAAAATACGAGTGCTGCTGAGTAACCATCGGCAAAAGCCGCTTGTTCAAGGCATCTAGCTGTTGTTGGGGAGTGCGGCCGTCGGAGGTTAATTTGCTGACTTTTGCGTGTACTTGTTGTTTGAGGGCGCCCACGCGCACCATAAAATATTCGTCTAGGTTGGAGCTAAAAATAGCGAGAAATTTGAGCCTTTCTAGGAGGGGCGTGCGGGGGTCGAGGGCTTCGTGGAGCACGCGGTTGTTGAATTCTAGCCAGCTTTGTTCTCGGTTGAAGTAGTATTGGGGGTCGCTGAGGTTGATTTCAGTGTAGGTTTTGGCGGGGGTCTTTTTTGGCTTGGGCATGGTTTGAGGGAGTCTTTGGGAGGCTCGGTGATGGCATCTCTAGAAATAGTATTGTAGGTTAAAGGATTGGTTCGCATCTGCTTTTGGTCGATCGCGCGTTTTTGTGATACCTTTCGGGAAACGGCATTGCCGTGTCCGGCGCCTGGATGTGCGACTTATCCCCTCGCCCCAATCCAATTCTGTACCGCATTCAGCAAGTCCTCTTGATTTGGCCCAAAACCTGTTAAGGGCAATTCCAGCGGTGGGTTAAGCGTGCCATGCTTGATAAAATTCTGGGTAAGTCATATTTTCGGCACACTCCCAGATGACTCCGTAGCACTTCTCATTGCGACCCAAATCATTTTTGTAGATTTCCGAAGTTAGGCATTTTTTTAAACCTGAAACTGCGGTAGCGAAGTGTTTACCTGTCATAATTTTCCCTAAGCAACCTGCTGGGTCATACACGGTATCTTCATGACGTGACTTGCGGATTAACTCTACTAAGGTGGCGATCGCAACTGAGTTACCTATGTCTATTTTCCCTAAGCTAGATGCCGCTACACACCGGGTATCGAGTTCCCGTGAATTGCGGATTAACTCCTGTAAAGCGGAAATAACTTCGGGGTAATCTTTCCCTACTGCCCCTAACATTAATGCCGCGCTCCTCTGGGTATATTCATCACCAGAATTGCGGATTAACTCGACTAAACCGAATATCGCCACTGGCTGATCTTTGCCTATTGTCCATAAACTATTGCTCTCTACAAAACAATCGTCGTGACAAGTACCGATTAACTCGACTAAAGTAGAAATCGCAAGTTGCTGCTCTTTGCCTGTTTTCCCTAGACTATTTGCAGCTCGCCAGCGGGTACTTTCATTCTGAGAAGTACGGATTAACTCGACTAAAGCGGAGATTGCTTCTGGGCTATCTTTACCTATTTTACCTAAACTTGCTGCCGCTTGCCGCCGAGTAACTTCATTCTCAGAAGTACGGATTAACTCGACTAAAGCAGAGATTGCTTCTGGGCTATCTTTACCTATTTTACCTAAACTTGCTGCTGCTTGCCATCTAGTATCTTCATTCTGAGAACTAGCGATTAACTCGACTAAAGCGGAGATTGCTTCTGGGCTATCTTTGCTGATTTCCCCCAAGCTTCTTGCCGCTAAACGCCGAGTAAATTCATCACCTGAATGGCGGATTAACTCGACTAAAATAAAAATTGCTTCTGGGCTATCTTTGCCTATTTTGTTTAAACTTTCTGCTGCTGACCCCTGGGTTATATTATTGTTTGAATTGCGGATTAAATCCCCTAAAGCTGAAATCGCTACTGTGTTACCTTTGTCTATTTTCCCCAAACATTCTGCGGCTCGCCACCGGGTAACTTGATTGCGGGAAGTGCGGATTACCTCGACTAAAGCAGCGATCGCAACAGGGTTATTTTTGCCGATTGTTGCTAATCTTTCTGCCGCTTGATAACGATTATCTTTAGGACGGTAGTTGCGGATTGAATCCAATAAAGTTTCGAGCGCTACCGGGTTATCTTTGTCTATCTTACCTAAAATTTCTGCCGCGAAGCATTGAGTAACTTTATTATCTGAAGTGCGGATTAACTCGACTAAAGCCGCAATCGCCACTGGATTATTTTTCCCTATTTTCACTAAGCTATATGCCAATATTATACAGGTAGGTACCTTATGCCGAGAGAAATGCGGGTAGAAATGGTTATCAACTGAATTGCGGATTAGTTCTACTAAAGCGGCGATCGCTTCTGGGCTATCTTTGCCTATTGTCCCCAAGCTATATGCCGATCGCTTCCAGGTGTTTTTATCAACAGAAGTGTGAATTAACTCTGCTAAAGCGGAAATCGCTACTGGGCTATCTTTATCAATTTTACCCAAGATATCTGCCGCTTGCCACCGAGTAACTTCATCCTGAGAAGTATTGATTAATTCGACTAAAGTGGCGATCGTGTCTGGGCAATTTTTGCCGATTTCCCCCAAACTTCTGGTCGCTTCCCTCCGGGTATATTCATCACCTGAATTGCGGATTAACTCGATTAAAGCGGAGATAGCCCTTTGGCGATCTGTTTCTTTCAGAACTTCCCTTGCTCTATCGACAATTGGATCGAGAAATGTCCGCAAATCCTGTTTTTGCTTATTAAAATAACCAAATCCCCAAATAACAATCTGCGACACAATCTCATCAGCAAGACTACAATCTTTAAACTCAGCAATCCCCGCAGCAGCTAGAAAATATGCCCGATATCCATAAAATTTATCCCACCCAACCTTAAACTTAACCAACGCCTTAATAAACGCTTCCTTCTCATTCTTCCCTACATCCTCACGCCCCAACCACAGCAAAATCACCTCTTTCCACTGCTTCTCAAAAATGCGATACCTAGCATCAGGATGTTGCGGATTCTTAGGAATATGATTCAAGAAAAAGTGCCAATCCTCAACCGCCAACGCCGCAAAATATTCCTGAAACGTCGGATGGTAAAAAGCATAAATCCCCTCCAGCGTCTCCGCATCCCTCGCCACTAAATTCAGCCAACCCAAACGACAAGCTAACTCAAACTGCGATGCACCCATCACCCGATATCCCACACTTTCTCGCAACTGAAACCGCGACGTTTCATTTAACATCCCAGAAAGTGCCAATTTCCCCAAAGCCGCATTCAATTCCTGCTGCTGAATCCAATTCAAGTGCGGTTTTTTCCACTGATACAAAGTTGTCACAAACCGCTGATAAAGCTTCGCCTTAGTATCCGGTAAATCCCCATCCAACGACTGCCAAGTGCCGCACAATAACGAACATCTCAGGGGATTTTTCACTAAATCTCGAATTCGCTCTTTTCCTGATGCTGCTAATGCTTCCCGTAGCTGTTGAGAAAGCACCCCCCCAGCCCCCCTTGCTAAGGGGGGAGCAAGAGTTTCATCTAATTCTTCCCCTGGCTGTTGAGAAAGCACCCCCCCAGCCCCCCTTGCTAAGGGGGGAGCAAGAGTTTCATCTAATTCTGTACTCTCATCTTCTCTTGTCCCCCCCCTTACCAAGGGGGGGTTAGGGGGGGTTAAAAACTGATCGATAGTTTCCCCATCTTCTCTTGTCCCCCCCCTTACCAAGGGGGGGTTAGGGGGGGTTCCAAACCGGGGGTTAGGGGGAGTTCCAAACCATTTATCAATAAACATTTCCACCTGTTCGGGATAGGAAAACTCCAGAGTGCGATAAGTATCAAATGTATCCAACGCAGAGCCGATCGCATCCCAAACATTCTGCCGACAACTTAGCACAATTCGCGCCCTTTGAATACAGCCGCCGGTTCTAATTTGCCGCTGAATTTCCGCCAAAGGATTGCCATCTCCCACCGCCATCTCATCCGCCCCATCCAACACCAACCAAACGCGACTAGCATTAAACTGTGCTAAAAAATCATCCTTAATTTCCGCCGTCGCCTCAGCCTTCCCAATTCTCTTAATTGCCGCCAACAACCAACTATCAAATAAATAGGTTTCTAATTCCTTCCCCTGCAAATCTGCCAAGGATACCCAAATTACAATCGCCTCCGAAATTTCCGCCGCTACCCAATTCGCAATCTGCCGCAACAGCGTTGTTTTTCCCGCCCCCGGTTCCCCAATAATTCCTAACCGCTTGCCATTGCTTTTCGGGCTACTTCCTTGCTGGATAACTTGCTCAATAAACTCGCTGTGTTCAAAACCTTGAGTAACTTCTTTTTCCCGGTACAAATCCGAACCTTCCTCAGCCGCAACATCCTCGCCTCGCTGAGTCACTTTCTGCAGTTCCACCAATCCCAGCGGCACGTAAACATCATCTATTTGATGGTTGCCAAAAGTTAGCTGATTGCTACTCAGTCGCTGCTGTTCTTTTTCGTCTAATATCTGCTGGCAAATAGCTTGCCAGTCAATCGGACGATAAGCAATGCGGCTGTTTTCAACTATCTCCTCAAGCAAAGCCTTTAGCTGTTCAATAAAAGCGTGAGTTTCGGCGGTTTGGGTATCATTCCGCGTTAAACTTTGCGCTGTAAAAATCTGGAACACCTTTTCATTGTCCTTGATTACCTCGGCAAAGTACGCAGATACTAAGCTAAACAAATTTTCGGTTAATTTAGCTTGATAAAGTGTGACTTCACAATCTTTGAGGGCAACTTCCAGCAGTTTATCTTGAACTTCTTGAAAGCGATTTTGGCTTAACTCGTGGCGGGAACTTAGCAGCAATTCTATCTCATCTAAACCTTCTATTGGAATACCTGAAGGGGCTGTTTCTTCGTTAACCTGGTTTAATTCAGATTTTAACTGCTTATTCTTCTTATCTAGCCATTCTAAATAAGGACGGTCTTGAGGCAAGTAAATCAGGAGTGCTTTAGAAGCCCTGCGAGACGGCTCAACCAATTCTTTATAACATTCTGAGGCGATTTGTTGCTGAGCTTTCAGGAAAGAATGTTTCAGCGCTTTTTCTAAATCGTGATTGACAATTTTACCGTTTCGTGATAGCTTATTTACTACCTTCAAACAGAGGTGCTTGAGTGCATCATTGGCTTGAGCGCCCACTATCCCATCGAAAGCGACCTTCAGAAGACCTGCCAATATAGCAGCTTCTAGCATTTCACGGTTCTCCTAATTTCAGGCTCCAAGCGGGTTACTTTAATGATAGGCGATCGAGTTTGGTTGCGATCGACAATTGCTGAAATCATTACATCAAAACTTCGATCGTCACATCAAAAGTCGATCGCACACACATTAGAATTTAAGCAAAACCTTCAACTATTTTTCGAGGATTACCACGAAATCCTCAATCATCACATCAAAAGTTCGAGCCAACTTGTGGACTGCTGCAAAGTCAACCATTGCCATACCCTGAGAACGGGCATAATTGCTAATGGTACTGTAGCCCACGCCCGATCGCTCCGCAACTTCCTTGAGCGTCCATCCCTTCTCGGCAGCCAACTCTCGAACCCGCAATCTGACTAAGCCTTTGCTCATATTCACTATTTACAAAATTTTGGATTTAGTATAATATATCAAAAAGCGATCGCCCCGGCCATTCGATTTTAGATTTTAGATTTTAGATTGACTCTAAAGATGAATCTGGGAGCTTGAACGTTGGTCGAAAATTTTGCGCCTCTCATGGCAGAAGTCGGGGCTTGTCTCCGTTTTGCGGCGGAGTCAACGAAACTAAAGACGATCGCCCGTTATAATTAATCCCGACCGATAATTTCTGTCTATCGCACTAGCAGAGATAGATTTAGCTACCACCACCAGATGCAACTACAATGATATCAGAAAATCAGTTAAGATCGTCAACGATCGGCGCCTCAAAAATTATTCACAAATCGTCTCGAGTCAATCCGCGATCGAGATTTGTCACCGAAGAAACAGTCGCACTCCTGTTCAACATATCACCCGAACAGATATACCGGATCGAATGCTGCCACAACGTGGTGTACGTTCATGCCAAAGGCCTGAGTCGATTTGTCAGCTACGCCGATTTCCCCCCAATCTTAGAAGTAAAACCGCCCTGTGCTCAAGATTTTGTGGGATGGTACAAACGCTGGAAACGGACACAAGCACCAGAATTTTGGACTAAATTCTATACGTATAACTTCAAAGCGGCTGTTTCAGTTGACAGCTTACTTGAGTGGGGTAAATTAGTCGCTACAGTTAAATCGGTAATTTCTGCCTCAGCGCTGCAACAGCTACGAGATGTTTACGCTCAAGAAAAAACATTGATGGAGAATTTTTAAAGCACGCGCAGCGGCTCAACCTGCAATTGTTGGTAGCCAGCAAATGTAAGGTGTGTTTCGGCGCATCTTACGGCTTAGAAATGATCGTTTGTAAGGTGCGCTGCGGCGCACCCTACGAGATATAGCAATCCTTGCAGGATTCGTAAACTTTTTACCTTACCCCAACCCTCCCCTTATCAAGGGGAGTCCGTAAGAAATGCACAAATGATGCGAGGATTGCTATAGAGGTTCTGATCAAAACTCACCCTTTATCTGCCAATCCCCACATATTGGAAACCAGCCGCTTCTAAAGCCTTCTTGTCTAAGAAATTGCGGCCGTCAATCATCACGGGATGATTCATCAACTTCGCCATTTTCTCGTAATCTAAATTGCGAAACTGTTCCCAGTCAGTCACCAACACCAAAGCATCGCAACCGTCTGCCAGTCTTTCCGGATCGGTTTCTACCAAAACTCCCGACAAACCGTGACGCATCCCAGTTTGAGAAACAATCGGATCGTAAGCTTTAACTTTCGCTCCCAATCGATTCAAATTCTCGATTAAATTCAGCGCTGGAGCATCTCGCAAATCGTCAGTATCCGGCTTGAAAGTTAAACCCAAAAGTCCGACGGTTTTACCTTTGAGAATCTTCAAAACGTGCTGCAACTTTTCAATAGCAATCAACCGCTGGCGTTCGTTAACTTCCACCGCCGCTTTCAGCAAATGTGCCTCGTAGCCGTAATCCTCAGCAGTGTGAACTAAAGCTGAGACATCTTTGGGGAAACAAGAACCGCCCCAACCAATGCCAGCTTGCAGAAACTTGTTGCCAATCCGTGAATCTAAACCGATACCTCGGGCAACTTGAGTAACATCTGCGCCGACACGATCGCAAATGTTAGCAACTTCATTAATAAAGCTGATCTTCGTAGCCAAAAAAGCATTAGCTGCGTACTTAATCATCTCCGCTGAACTGATATCAGTCATCACCACAGGAACTTCCGGCAAAGACTGATTTTCTGCAAACTTGCGATCGACAATCGGCCGATATAACTGTAGCATCATATCCATAGCCCGCCGAGAGTTGCTACCGAGAACAATGCGATCGGGATTAAAAGTATCGAAAACAGCACAGCCCTCCCGCAAAAACTCCGGGTTGCTAACCACATCAAATTGAACACCTTTTTTTGCTGCTACTTCCTCACCAGTAACCCCGTCACCGCTGTGAGGTTTTTGACGTTCTGCTAAGCCGTCGAGGACAATCCTCCGCACCCAATCTCCCGAACCGATGGGCACTGTCGATTTGTTTACGATTACTTTGTAATCGCCGTCGAGGTGAGCTCCAATTCCACGAGCAACCGCTTCCACGTAGCGAGTATCGCTTTCCCCAGTAGGCAAAGGAGGCGTCCCCACCGCAATAAACAAAATATCCCCGTGAGACACTCCTGCTGCTAAATCCGAAGTAAATTCTAGATTGCCAGACGCAGATGCAGAGGACATTAATTCAGACAGTCCAGGTTCAAAAATAGGCGACTGTCCCGACTTCATTAATTTAACTTTTTCTTCGTTGTTGTCTACGCAAATCACGTGGTGGCCGATGTGGGCCAAACAAGTGCCGGTGACTAAACCAACGTATCCTGTACCGATGACGCAAACCTGCATAGAAATCTCCTCAAAGTTAGTAAATAAATCCGATGAAAACGAAGGAAGAAGGAAAAACGAAGAAGGAAGAAGGAAAAATATCTTGTAGGGGTAGCGCCCCCGTGCCTACCCCTAGAGGGCAACCACGGGGGGTTTGCCCCTACCCATCGGCCGTCTCTACTTTTGGTTTCCCTCAATGCGATCGCGAAAATCCTTTATAGTCAACTCTAAACCTTGATCCAGCGGCACAGTTGGCTCCCACCCCAACCAATTTTTAGCACGAGTAATATCCGGTTGTCGCTGTTTGGGATCGTCTTCCGGCAGCGGTTTAAAGATAATTTCTGCCCCTGGATTAATCGTATTTTGAATTTTTTGTGCCAGTTCCAATATAGTGTATTCGCCGGGATTACCCAAATTCATCGGCCCGATTTGGTCGCTATTCATCAAACGAATGAATCCTTCCACCAAATCCGAAACGTAGCAGAAACTCCGCGTTTGGGAACCGTCGCCGTATACAGTCAGCGGTTCGTTTCGCAAAGCTTGAGCAATAAAATTGCTCACTACTCTGCCGTCATTTTCCAACATCCGCGGGCCATAGGTATTGAAGATTCGTACAACTCGAATGTCTACCCCATTTTGACGGTGGTAGTCAAAAGATAGGGTTTCAGCTACTCGCTTGCCTTCATCATAACAGCTCCGAATTCCGATACAATTAACGTTGCCGCGATAATCTTCTGTTTGTGGATGTACGTCAGGATCTCCGTACACTTCGGAAGTCGAAGCGAGAAAGAATCTTGCTTTTACCCGTTTGGCCAATCCCAACATATTCATCGTGCCGATGACATTTGTTTTAATGGTCTTGACAGGGTTGTACTGATAGTGTATTGGGGAAGCGGGACAAGCCAGATGGTAAATCTGATCTACCTCTAACCGAATCGGTTCCGTGATGTCGTGGCGGATCAGCTCAAAATACGGGTTGTCCAGCCATTTGAGGATATTGCGTTTAGTCCCGGTGTAAAAATTATCCAGGCAGACTACCTCCTGTCCTTGGGCCATTAAGCGATCGATTAGGTGGGAACCGAGGAAACCCGCACCGCCTGTGACTAAAATTCTCATTGTGGAAACTGCCGTTCTGTTTAGGGGGAGGACTGGGGTACAAAAATTCAGTCGATCGAATGAAACTTACTAATAGAATAACAAAATTGCGATCGACGATGTAAACACTTCTGCGTCTCTTTCATCAAATCTTTAATTAACTTAGCATTTGCCAATACTTTGAACAAAGTGCTATAATTCGCAAATGTCAGCTAGCAATTTTTAGTGAAGTTTCAATATTTCCGAAAAAACACTCTTGACATTAGTTCTGTTATTTGTTACTGGTTATTGGTTATTTGATGACTTCTGTCTGAGGTTGGGCGATGCCCTAGGGGATAGCTGCGCTTCACGGGCTTATTTGAAAAAACCGGGGTCGATTTATCTGAAAAGCAATATGAGAGAAATTATGTCGATTTCGGGAAGAGAATGTCTGCCACTTTCAACCCTGGGTTGCACCCGTTCAATCGGGATTTGTGGAGATTGCAACCAGAACTAAATCAGGTTGATTGTCTAGCTTTTATTTTTACAATTTCTCAATAATCGACCAAAGTTACGATCGGCTAAAGTTGTCTCGAAGGCGAAATCGGTGCCAGAGTCTGATAAAGTTCCCAGTCTTTGTATGATTAAGCGTGCTGCGAGGATGGCGACTGACTCTGGATTGAATAGGGAAATTCCAGCCGCGCTCGAATCTGCATTTACATATTCAAAATATTCTAAAAAATAGGGTAATAATCTCAGGGAAACTGTAGTTTTACCTGAACCGTTAGGGCCGCCAATAATGTAAATATTTGGCATAATTGCGCTTCAAATTTTACTCATACTATTAAGCATCCGTATACGAATTATGGTGTGGCTTGAACACGATCGATTAATCTGGTTTTTTTAACGAGCGAATTTTGATCGATAGCTTACGTTCGGCCAGATATTCTGCACGATTAACCTGCAATAAACGCACAGTGACTCGACCGATCGCAGTTAGAGGTTGGATTGTACCACTTTCAGTTTGAAGTTTAAAATGGTCTTCCCAGCTATCTTTTCGAGGGTTGTAAAGTCGAACCACTTCATCTGTTTCTGGATCGATCGAGGCAATGTCGCTGCCTTTATTTTTGTTACAAATTGAGCAAGACAAAGCCAGATTATTTTCTACTGTTTCGCCACTGTGTTTCTCTGCAATGATATGGTCTATTTGATGAGACGAGAGGGCGAGTGTTTCTGGGATTAAACAATATTCGCAGTATCCGTTGGCGCGATCGCATACCATTCGTCGCAGACTAGCTGAAACGTAGGTTTTACTCATGCAGCCTCGCTCAGTTTCAGCAGGGCTTGCGCTTTGGCAATGCGTACTAAATGTTCGACAAATTCGTATTGCTGCCACAAACGCTGCTCCATCGGCGTGAGTCCTTCTGTGCGATTTTTCTCTAATAAAGTATCGATTTCAGCTTGAAGATCGTCGGATAAACGCAGGGCTAATATTTCTTGTGGCGAGGGTAAACTTGCTATAAATTCTAATATCTTCGTTAGCCCCGAAAATCCGCTTGAAGGATTGGCTTCGACTTCCCTCAATCCCAGCATCAAAATCTGTGGTAACTCATCTTTGAGAGTATCTAGCCGCAGTGCTAGTTCGTCGGGAATTTGAAGGGTAATTGTTGCCATTTTTTTACTCACTGACGCTCTCATTGAATGGTAGCACAATAGACGACGGGAATTATAATTATATAGTGTCGTTATTGGATAGCGGTGGAATCTCAGCAGCAGTTATAGTCACGATTTTACCATCAAGCCAGATACTAATTGATTGTCCTAGTCTGCAGTGTTTTTCATATGCTTCGGCAATTACTACTGTCACACCTGCATCAATTTTTTCATATAACTTAAGGAGTTCTTCTTCAGTCATTTGATTCCTAACCTATGCTCCATTCTATTCAAAAAAAGCTTCTAAATCCCGATCGCCTGTGATAATTCTCATAATTTCAATTCCATCGTTCGCGATGCGGTAAAAGATAATGTAGTTTTGCACAGGAATACCGCGCAAGTAGGGGCGAAGTTGACTATAAGTGCGTCCCATCAGAGGAAATTGTGTCAAGTAGCGGCATTTTTTAGTGAATTCATCGATGAATCGTTCGCCTGCTTCAACGTTGCGTGCGACGAAATAGTCTGCGATTTCGTCAAGGTCGCGAATCGCTTCAGGTGAGATGATATATTGGCTCATCAGGGATTATACCGATCGAGCTTTGTGAAATTTGGCTCTAATTTGAGCGATCGCCGTTTCACCATCCACCCCTTCACCGCGATCGAGTTGTGTGGCGGCGATGTCGATTTTGGCGCAAACTTCTTCTACCCAGCGATTGTATCGATCGCGTTTTTCCAGCAGCCGTAGCGCGTCAGCAATGATTTCGGTAACGTTGGTATAGCGCCCGCTAGCGAGTTGGGCTTGGATGAGTTGTTCTTGTTCGGGGGTGAGGGTGATACTCATAGGTAAAGATCGGCTGGCTATTGTTTTATTGCACTTCGGGGGGATTGCACGTTTGTCTCTATTCTATTCTAATCTATGACTGATGCGTTACGTTGCACTAGCAATACCTACTACTATTTATCGATCGCAATCGCTAGTTCGTCGCGAATTTGAATGGTAATTCTTGCTATTGTTTTTAGTCACTGATGCTCCGATCGAATCATAGCACAATAGAAGCGCGATCGCCCTTTTGTGAGAAATGCAGTGTGCGATCGTCCCGCGCGATCGGGTAAAGGTGCGATCGCGCTTCCTGATTTTAGTCGCTACACCCTACCAATCAGTTGAATAGCGGCAAAATTTTAGTTTGAGTTGTTATCGTTGATGTCTAGATTTTGTATTGACAATTCTGAAGGTAGCGGTACAGTTATTTGTAGGTATACACCAATTTTTATTTGATTGTTCTCAAAACTTATATTAGTTACATTAACTTTACTATTTTCAGATAAACCGTTTTGAATAGGTAATTTAGCAGGTGGCTTAGTTTTATATCCAGCATCCTCAAGCCATTCAGCAATATTTCTCCAGTTATCTATTTTGTCAGTGGATTTACTTACAAGGCTTTTGACATATTTGTACAGAGTAGCACAGAGGTCAGTTTCAACTCCCTTGGGGGTTTTTTGGAGTTTTTCGGCGATTTCGGTGGGGCTGAAACAGCACAGTAATCCACGTAAGTGTAGCTTCTCCATAGGGGTTAGGCGCTTTCCCTTTGCCGAGGCTAGGTCTGTGTAGAGGGTTTCTAAGTCCCAGTGGTTTGCTGCTTGGTTAAATTGCTCGTTGGTGAGTGCCATCGGTTACATGGTTAAACATTCCTGATGTAATCCTAACATAATTCCTGATATATGTCAGGTTATTACCAGGCTCAGCTACTGTATGATAAGTGAATGCCGAAGCGTAAGTAATGCAATTTACAAGTCAAAAGTTTTGTGGGAGGGCTTTTTAGCCGTCACTGACTACAGTTAGCGACATGACTGGGGAGTAAGGCTGAACTTTGGTAAATTTCTCACTTTGACTCTAGTTTCGGCCACTGCCAGTAATTTTTTTAATTTATTTTCTGGGTTTTTGCATAATTTTCTGGATTTGCCCCTGATAAATAAATGGGAGGCAGCCATGCGCCTTCTGCGGACTGAGTTCTTTGTGAGTGCGCTCGCGACGAAAGCTTTGCTATGCAAGAGTTTTGCTTACATAGCAAATACCTGACTTCGCATAAATTTAGGGCGATCGCAGGATCTAAAAATACAGGCTAGCAAGTCATTTTTTCAGAAATGGAGAAAGACTTGTAGCTCGAATAGGGATAAATCTAGTATTCACACTGAGATTGCAACATGAACATTAATGGAACGTTGGCTGACGATACTCTCAATGGCACCCCCGATGCAGATTTAATATTTGGACAACAAGGCTCTGACTTAGTGTTGGGCCGTGATGGAGACGACTTAATCTACGGCAAGCAAGGAGATGACAAGCTATACGGTAATGAAGGTAATGATACCGTCTACGGTGGCAAAGGTAATGATAGCGTCTACGGTGGCAAAGGTGACGATCGGCTGTTTGCTAATGCTGGAGATAATTTGATATACGGCAACGAAGGCGAGGATACAGTTAATGGCGGAATAGATAACGATACAGTTTACGGTGGTAAAGGTAATGACAGCTTGTTTGGCAACTTCGGGGATGACATTCTCTATGGAGATCAGGGAGCAGATACATTAACTGGCGGGAATGGTAACGACACTTTTTTTATTGGTAAAAATACTGGGGCTACTGAGCTTTCGGATGCCGATTTTATTGTTGATTATACAGAGGGTGAGGATGTAATTAAGTTAAGCAACGATCTTGCCTTTGATGACCTCAAGATTTATGTGGGTACAGGGGTTAATGCTGGCTACACGATTATTCAGGATGACTTAACAAGGCAATATTTGGCAGTTTTGGAGGGTGACGGCAGATTGACTATTGCTGATTCTAGCGGGATTGTGAGTCTGACGCCTGCGCCTTTGCCGACTCCGACGCCTGTGACGACTCCGACGCCTGCACCGACACCTGCACCGACACCTGCGCCGACTCCGACGCCCGCGCCTGTGACGACTCCGACGCCGGCGCCGACACCTGTGACGACTCCGACACCGGAGCCGAAGCCTTCAATCACCCCAAGTGCAACGACTCCGACGCCTGTGACGACACCTGTGACGACACCTGTGACGACGCCTGTGACGACTCCGACACCTGTGACGACTCCGACGCCTGTGACGACGCCAACACCTGTGACGACTCCGACACCTGTCACAACGCCGACACCTGTGACGACTCCGACACCTGTCACAACGCCGACACCTGTGACGACTCCGACACCTGTCACAACGCCGACGCCTGTGACGACTCCGACGCCTGTGACGACGCCGACGCCAGTCACGACTCCGACACCTGTGACGACTCCGACGCCTGTGTCACCTACCCCACCAGTGATACCACAACTGCCTACTCCGCCAGTGCCTAACGGATTTAATATCACGTTCGATTATCGTTACGATACGACAGGTTTCTTTAACGATCCTAGTCGCAAAGCAGCACTGGAAGCAGCAGGTAAAATCTGGACAGATGTCATTAAAAACGATTTTCCCGATCCACCTATTGGGATATCTGGGACAATAACCCATCCAATTACAGGACAACTGCAAAATGTTATCTTCGATTCCCAAATTGATGATATGGTTCTGTTTGTTGGCGGTCAATCACCAGTGTTTAGTAATCCAAACTCAAACGCAGCAGGACAGCTAGTTTCTGGTCAAATGACAAGATTTGGAGGTAGTGTTCGAGGAGCACGACCGGGCGATATTTTTGGCAGCATCTCTTTTGAATCAAGTCTTAACTGGTTCTTTGACCCAACACCTGCAACTGTTGATGATATTCCATTAACCCAAGGTGATTTCATTAGTGTTGCAGTACACGAAATTGGTCACTCGTTAGGTTTTTATCCCCAGCGATCGGAGATTGTCACTGCTAATGGTCAGAAAGCCTTTGATGGGCCTAATTCTCGAAATGTCAATGCGGGAAATCCTATTCCGTTCCAACAATTCACACTACCTAATGGTGAAATTTTGGCCGGGCCACATATTGCTCCGAACTTCACCATAGACGGACAAACACCAATTATGAGTCCAAGTAGTGCTAATTTAAGAACTCCTTCGCGAGCAGACTTAGCTATCTTGGCAGACATTGGCTATCAAATTCCTAGCCTTGCTGGTTATGTCTCACAAGAAAGACCACAGATTGCAAGCCAAAATAGTGACAGTTTTTCTGGTACTGATGGTAATGATACGATCGATCTTCTAGGTGGAGATGATGCCGCCTTTGGGTATGAAGGTAATGATTTGCTCTTTGGCGGTGATGGCAATGACTTTTTTGATGGTGGTCTCGGTAATGATAGCTTGATTGGCGGTGCTGGAGCTGATAATATACTTGGCACAGAAGGTAATGATTTGCTTTTTGGCGGTGATGGCAACGATTTTCTTGAAGGTGGTGTCGGTAATGATAGCTTGATTGGTGGTGCTGGTCAGGACTTTTTCCACTTTAATACCACTCAAGATGTATTAATAGGACAAGATGTCATCTACTCCTTCTCTGTCGCCGAGAATGATGTCATTCAAATTCGGGGTTCAGGGTTAACTGCAAGCACAGTTTTAAGCCAGGTCAACAGCACTGGTAAAATTACTTTTGCTTCGGGCGGTGAACTTACTGTGTTCTCTGATGCTCCTTTGACTGCAAGTAATTTGTTCCTTCTGTAGTTGAGCGATATTTTGTAAGCAAAATAGTAAGGGCGATCGCCCTTAATGTCCAAAAGTGCGATCGCCCTCCTAAAATTAGTTAATGGTATAATCATCAATCAAATACCATTTAGAGTAAACCAATTATTTTGAATAATGGGACAGATACTTCTGAAGACACTCCAGAAGTTATAGAACAGGATATAATAGACCAAACGATTGAAGTAGGAAGTGGTTGTGACTGAAGAGGCAGTGGAGTAGAACCTCAGTGGCATAATCCAAAATCCATCAAAGCCTACGACCATATCGATCGCCATCATGGCCCCAAACTGAAACCCCTTAATTTTAGAGCCAGGGCGGCATCCAAAAATCAGCCTCAAGGCCAGTGGCTAAATGCTCAAGACTGGCTAAAAGCTGAACAAGTCACACCGAAATATCCCGGTCGTTACATTATAAATTTCAAGCGTTCTATTGGGAAAGTTCACTATCCAGATGGAACAATAATTGAAAATGTTACCCATGCTTTTATTAAAAGGAAACCAGATGGAACATTCAAATCTGCTTATCCTGTTCTCAATGATGCTACGCTGTCCTCATTAGATAGGAGCGATGAAAATGAATAACTATATCAATTTTACAATTCACCTAGAAGAACCTAATGGCGAAAAATATGCTGACGCACCAGATGACACATTAGGAGAACTTTCGCATTTTGAATTAGGTCTGAAACTATTTTGCTTTGAATGCGATCGTCTAGTCTCAATAGAAATCGGTGAAGAAAAACTAAACGTTTTTTTAGACCCCGATATCTGTATGCTGCTAGAAGATGAACTCCCCAAAAAAATTACTGAGTTATCCCAAGGGAAACCCATCAAAATAGAATTTGTTGAAAGTGTGTGCCTTACTCTTGAATTGCAGCCATTAACCAACGATAAAATTAGCTGTAATTTCAAAGAATTTGGATATTTATCTCCAAACCAGTTTACCCTAAAATCCAGAAATCAACACTTTGAACTGAATAAAACTCAAGTTATAACAGAGTTAAAGGGATTTGTCGAACAACTCATGGAAATGGCTCTAAATGGCGGCTACATCACCCTCGAAGAAAAGCAAGAATTCCTGATGCCACTGGGCGAAATTGCTCCTGCTTCGGCTATCTCGTAATTAAGTGCGATCGCCCTTCATCTCCAAAAGTGCGATCGCCCTTAATCTCCAAAAGTGCGCGCGAGCGTAGCTATCCCGTAGGGAATCGCCCTTAATCTCACTTCCCTTAATTACAAAACAAACTCGGCTCTACATGAAAAAAACTCCCCAGAATCAAGGCCAACTCTTTACCAATATCTCGATCGCCATTAACCACTTCATACACTCTTTTTTCAGATCCAATGACTCCTACCAAATCAGCAGGTTGTAACTCTCTTTGTTCCATCAAAAACAGCAGTATTGAATGAGGCGTTGCTGTGGTTGCTGGTGCATAGAATTCTTGCTCAAACTTTTCAATCAATGCAATCAGCAATTCATATAACTCATCTTCTTCTGGAGTGCGATCGCCCCGGTGCATCAACTCTTCCACCATAGCCAGAGCCTTCTCATTATCCGCTTCATTTCTAATTATTTTCGGCTGATACTGAGACAATAACTCTTTGTATTTATCTGGATTAAAAGTAAGGGTCATTTTTCCATTTCTCCTTATCATACTCAGCATGGGTGAGAATATATTTGATATAAATTAATTTGCTTTCATAATCAATACTAACTATTAATCGATAATTATTACCTTTGATATTAAAAACTGTAAACCCTCCAACAGCTTCGGCTTTAGGAAAAACAGATTGTACCTCAATTAAATTAGACCATTTAGCCTTGCTAGCAATTTTAAACCAGTTATCCAAAGCTTCCCCGCAATCAGCATGAGTTTCGCTGTATTCACGCACCCGTTTATAGCTGATTATGTGCATCTACTATACGCAATTTAAACTAAATTTTAGTTTAGCTAAACCAATTTCTTTGGTCAAGAGCGATCGCCCGACCTGTCCAAAAGTGCGATCGCTCTTTTAAAAACCCTAACTCCTGCTCAGACAGTTGACGTGCTACACTCAGAGTATCGTCACAGCCACAAACAGAATGCAAACCATTACCATCACAATTCCAGACGATCGCCTGCACAAGCTCCAAGAAACCGCCAACCGCCTCGGCGTTTCCCTAGAAGCATTACTCCTTGCGGGTGCTGAAAACTTGCTCGCACCACCAGAAACATCGTTCCAAAATGCTATGGAATACGTCCTCAAAAAGAATGCTGAACTATACAAAAAGCTCGCGTAATGCGCTATCTAACTTTAACAGAAATCTTAGAACTTTATCGGCGCATTATTGAGCAGTCTGGCTGCGCTGTCATATTGTTCCTAATTCTATTTGATAAATTCTGGCTCTGAAAAGTAAACTTTATTATGCCACAGTGCGATCGCCCGACCTGTCCAAAAGTTCTCGAAGCGTAGTTATCCCGTAGGGAATCGCTCTTAATCTAACTTCCCTAACTCTTTGTATTTGTCTGGATTTAAACAGTCCTAGACGCACTCCGAAAAAGAGTTTCTGGACCCCCACAGGGACGGGCAAGATGCCCATCCCACAAGAAAACTGACTCTTTGTGGAACAGGCATCTGGCCTGTTCTAGATGACTGCAAACAACTACAAAAAACAGACTCTTTGTGGAACAGGCATCTTGCCTGTTCCTGACAAAAGACCACAATCAAACAGACTCTTTGTGGAACAGGCATCTTACCTATTCTAGATGACTGCAAACAACTACAAAAAACAGACTCTTTGTGGAACAGGCATCTTGCCTGTTCCTGACAAAAGACCACAATCAAACAGACTCTTTGTGGAACAGGCATCTTACCTATTCTAGATGACTGCAAACAACTACAAAAAACAGACTCTTTGTGGAACAGGCATCTTGCCTGTTCCTGACAAAAGACCACAATCAAACAGACTCTTTGTGGAACAGGCATCTTACCTATTCTAGATGACTGCAAACAACTACAAAAAACAGACTCTTTGTGGAACAGGCATCTTGCCTGTTCCTGACAAAAGACC